>CALXVA010000076.1 GCA_944391835.1 uncultured Clostridia bacterium
GATAATACAGTAGAAAGCTCATTTGATAATAATTTGCTATTAGAACCCGTAATAAATATACTAATATTTTCTAGAGATGCCCTTAGAGAATTTACAACTACTTCAAATTTTTGAACATTCTGTATTTCGTCCAAAAAAACATAATATTTTTTATCATCTTGTATTTTTTCTTTAATATAGTAATTTAATTTTTTATAGTCTTTTAATTCTTCAAATTCTACAAGTTCAAAGTTTATATATAATATGTGGTCTTCTTGAACTCCTTTTTCTTTTATTTCATTCATTATCTGTTTTAATATTACTGATTTTCCACATCTCCTTATTCCAACTAGTATCTTTACTAAGTCACTATCATAAAATCCTCTTATTCTAGTTAAATAAATTTCTCTTTTTAACATTTCAATCACCTATATTTATTATAATATAATATCGTCTTTTTTGTCAAGTTATTTCGTTTTATCAAAATAACTTTTGTTTTGTCGTATATTATTTTGTTTTGTCAAAATTGTCAACTTTTTTAAATAATATTATTCTCTTTTATATCAAATAAATTGTTTAACTTCCTAAAATTAAAAATTAAATCCACCTGTTTATCCTGATGTATTTCTATTCTGTTAATAAGTACTCTCATAATTTCTGGAGTAGGTCTTTCAAGTTTTAGAAACCCTTTTACAAGTTTTTCTATTTCTTCATCATTATCATTTACGCACTCCTCTGCTTCTTTTTTTAAATCTATGTACTCTGTTTCTTTATCCTTTTCAGCTTTTTTTAATTTTTCAAATAGTCTTTCATACATTTCCTCACTTAGTTTGTTATTTAGTTTATCAATATACATTTTATCAATATTATTATTTATAAGTTCAATCTCTTTTTCTATTTTGTCCAACATTTTTTTATAATCATATTTTGTTCTATTATTTTTAATATTTAACATAATTTTTTTGTTGTCAATTTCAACAAATAATTTCCTTATATAATCAATTATCTGTTTTTCTAATCGCTCATAACTAAAGCCATGAGATGTACATAAATTCAATTTAGAATTTCTACGGTAATTATTGCATATCATGTCTAATCTTCCATCTTTTCTTGTTCTAACTCCGATTTTGTGCTTACATTCATAGCATATTAGCAATCCATCTAATAAAAAATGATTCTTTTTTTCGTTTCTATCATATTTCTGTACTATACCTATTTTTTGCACTCTTTCAAAAACATTTTTATCAATAATTGGCTCATGGGTATTTTCTACTATTTGCCATTGTTCTTCTGGATTCGCTCGAAGTTTCCTATTTTTATAGCTTATCCTACTCCTTTTGTTTTGAATTGTAACTCCAATATATGCTTTGTTTTGCAATATAAGCTTTATAGTTTTATTTTCCCAAAATGTTACTCTATTATATCTAATTTGGTTAGCTGTTGGAATATTATTGTTATTTAGATAATCTCTTATTATACCTACATTATTTCCAGCCAATGCCATATTAAAAATAGTTCTAACAATTTCTGCTTCTTCCTCACAAATAACTAAATGATTTTTATCTTTCGAATCTTTCATATATCCTAAAGGAGTTTTACCTCCTACCCACTTTCCTTGCTTTTGCATCGTGCGTAGAGCTGTTTTTATTTTTTTAGATAAATCCTTTGAATACATATCATTTAATATTGATTTAAAAGGTGCAATATCATTATTTCCATTATTTGTAGCAAAAGTATCTATATTATCTGTTACAGAAACATATCTAACATTATTCTCCGGAAACCACTTTTCTATGTATTCTCCTGTCTCTATGTAATCACGACCAAGACGAGATAAATCCTTTGTTATAACCATATTTACCTTGCCTAATTCTATGTCTTTAATCATTCGCTTAAAATCTGGTCTATTAAAATTTGTTCCTGTGTATCCAGGGTCTACGTAAATATCTACAAGCTCATATTCCCATCCTAACTTCTCTGCATATTCTGTTAATAATGCTTTTTGATTTGTTATACTTTCGCTTTCATCATATCCTTTATCGATATCTTCTTTTGAAAGTCTAATATATATTGCGACCTTGTATATTGTTCTCTTTATTTTTTCAAGCATTTATCCTCCTTCCCATGCTTGATAAAAATATCTATTAAGATGTATGATATTATTTTTTCTAACTCATCACCTTTTTCATCAAACTGCTCATTAATTTTAAATAAATCGCTCATCTTTCCTCCTGTGATTCTAAATGATTTATTCAATATATATGCTTAATAAATTCTATTATTCTGGCTTTAAACATATATATTGTTAATGTGAAGAGTTAAAATTTGAAGGACACATAACTTATACTTTCATTTTATTTTAATAAGCATATAAACCACCTCTCCTTCTTTATTTATATTGGCAAATTTTAAAATCCCTCTATTATATATACATTGGTTTACTTTAAATTTTTCTACCCTAATTTTTAAATTTCTTTAAAAAATTTATTTTTACACAATGCCCATATACCGTTGCCTCAAAAATCCCAACTTAATTTCGAAATAATTTTACTTTGCCTCCTATTATATATACTTACATTTTTACAAGAAGAACCGACCATATTATTAATTTTTCATAAATTTTTCACTAAATGGAACTTGGGTAGGAATATGATAGCTTACGCTCTCATACACCTACCCTCTTTAGTTAAATTTGTCCTAAAAATCGCCATAATACTTGAAATAACTGGATTTCTACATTTAAAAAATGTCCTTTTTTTAAATTTTTTAAACTTCTTAAAAAGGACAGTTTAGGCTCATATGTTTTTTATTATCTATACTTAGTTTTCACTATCCTACAGAATATTTTTATAATTTGTTTATAAAAACATTCTGTTAAATATATACTGATAGCTCTTCGGGTATACAATTACTTATATTAATCAGATGATAATACTTATAATTACCTCCTATTATTCATAGAAAGACATCCAACTATATTAAGTTGGATGTCTTTCTGTAAGGATTTCTATGCAGACTCCTTAAAAATTCTTAGAATCGTTCATTATTGGTTAATGAATTTTTTAATGCCATCATAATCATCAATGGAGAATTCTTGGCTAAGACCTGTTTCCATATTTTTTACTTTGACACTTTGTTTTTTTATCTCATCTTCTCCAATAATGACAACATAAGGAATACACATCTTATTGGCATAGCTCATACTCTTTTTTAATTTCTGAGCTCTTTTTTCGATTTCCGTTTTCACCCCCAATTTGCGTAAGTTAGAGGTAAATGTGAACGATTGCTTTTCAGTTCCCATTGGAATGACAAACAAATCCATTACCGATTTGCTAATCTTACCATCTTTCAGTTTAATAATTTCATAAATGACATCTAAGCCAAAAGACATTCCAACAGCAGGATACTCTTTCCCATTATTGATAAATGTGGTAATAATTCTATCATACCTTCCACCTCCACCAATGCTCATATTAAAATCGTGTTCATTGATTTTTCTATTCTTTAAAAAGACCTCCCATACTGTCCCAGTATAAATGTCTATACCTCTAGCTAAGTATGGTGCAAATTTCATACACTTTTCAGCTTCAGTATTTACTACATATTCATACAACTCATTAATTTCGGATATGCCTTCTTTAATAGACTTGTCATCACTCACCGACAACATGTCTTTTAATGTAACATAGTCACATTTCAGAAGTGTTTTTAATTTATCAACACTTTCTCTTGTAAAGCCGAGTTCTTTAAAAGCTTCATATAGTTCTCCCTCTGTAATTTTAGCAAATTTATCAATTATCATGATAATTTTTCTCATAATTTCATCTGAAACATTGCCAAATACATAGGAAATAATGCCAGTAAGTAATTTTCGATTATTAAATTCGATTTCAATGTCAAGGCCCAAATTCTTATATGCCTCTGCAGTCATAAGCATATATTCAGCTTCGGCCATAACACTCTTTATTCCTACGACATCAACATCACATTGAGTGAACTCCCTGTTTCTTCCTGTTTTCACAGGTCCATCTCTAAATACTTTACCTATTTCATAACGTTTGAATGGCAGAGTAATTTCCTGATTAGAACTAATCAGCTTAGAAAAAGTGATCGTTAAATCATATCGAAGTCCTAATTGCCGCTTACCTTGGTCGCTCAATTTATACATTTCATTAAGTATGTCAGCTCCTTCTGAATATTTCGATGCTAAAAGTTCATACCTACACAAAATTGGTGTTTCTACTGGCGAAAATCCATATTTTACAAAAACCTTTTGTAACACATTCTTGATTCTTTCCCGAAGCATTTGTTTCTCTGGCAAGTAATCATATGTTCCCTTCACATTTTCGTAATTTGCATTCATAATTGTACTCCTTTCTAAAAATCACGGAAGATAATAATCTTCCTTATTTTTACTTTGTATGCTTACGCAGTACATTTATATTATATAATGTTTGTTATTTTTTGTTAACATAATATGTAGAGTCAAATGTCATAATGTCAATTCTATATACTATGTCTAGGTTTATTTAAAGTTTATAGGCTTTATGTCCTCTCTAAAATATAGACCATTCATTTTTATTTTGTAGAATTCATCTAACAGTTCTGTCTTCGTTTCTTCAAAATTTTTTCCAATTCTTCTTAATGCAAAAACTCTTCCTCCTGACGGAACAAAATCTAAACCCTTCTTAACAATATGTTCACCTATTATCTCTGTATCTTGCCTTAATTTTTCTAAATTTTTTATTTTTTCATTAAAATATATTCTTTCACATTCTGGATAACCTGATGAAAATCCATACATTGCTATTGAATAGTAGTCTTGTCTCCAGAAATTTGATATTTTACTTATGTCATTATAATAAGACTCTATTAGCTCTATAAAAGGTTTATCTAGTAATCCTAATATAGCTAACCATTCTGGATTTCCTGTTCTAGTATTGTACTCTAAAATATATGGTTTACCACTTTCTGTTATCATTACTCCTATATATAAAACATAATTATAATTTATATTTTCTCTTTTAAATCCTAAAATAGTAGGCTCTATCACTTCTTTTTTTAATTTACAAATTAATTCATCTGGAACAGCTTTTGTTTCTGCTACAGAAACTGTACCTGCTGTCATAGGGCCTTCATCTTTTGGATATTTTTTTTTATAATCCTGAACTATAGGTATAAATACCTATAAAAATATATAATAATAGAATTATATATAAAATATAATTCTTCTTAAAAAAATCATTTGTTCCTTTTTTATTGAAAGTTAATACTCTAACTATACTTATCAAGTTTGTAAAAGCACCAGTATATGCTTTTAATAAAATGTATTGTATAAAATAAAATAGTCCATCAAATATTAAACAAAACAGTATTTTTCTTCTTGTTTTTTGCCAATTACTACAGAGCATAGATATTGCACCTAATGTTCCAAATATTTGTGCTACCTCTTCTACAATATTCACGTTTTTTCACCATACTTTTCTATTTTTTACTTATATATAATTCTATCTTTCCATCTTTAGCTTTTAAATTTGCTTTCCCTCCTATTGGAAATGTATAACTTGGTGTAGTATGACCTATATCTGAATCTATAATTATTGGGATTTTCTTTAATTTTTCCTTAGTTCTTATTATTTCAATCCATTTTTCTTTGTTCATTTCAGAAATTTTTTCAGCTCTTCCCAATACTATACCGTTGATTTTTTTATTTTTTGCAATATGTAGTAATGATTGGAGATTTCTATCAAATTCCTTAATAAACGCTTTTCCTGTTTCACCATCATCTTCAAGAAAAAGAATAGTATTATCTAAATTAGGCATATATTCTGTGCCCTGCAATAGATTTAATGTACATAAATTTCCTCCTATAATTTTTCCAGTTGCACATCCTTCATTTATAATTTGCATTCCCTTATTTTCTATAAATTCTCTGTTTTCTTGATTTTTTTGCCATTTATCATTGCTCCATTTGTCAGAAGATTCTATTTTTATTTCATCGTCATCCATCATAATTTTTTTAAAATAGTCTAAAGAATATTCTACCCCATATTTCATACCAAAATTAAAGAATTGTAAACCTACGAATGTTATTAAATCTGTTTTAGCATAAATAGCATTCACTAAAGCTGTTATGTCAGAAAATCCACATATTATTTTGGGATTATTTTTGATTAACTCATAGTCAATATAATCTAATAATTGGTTAACATTATAACCACCAGTAGCAGTAAGTATAGCTTTGACATTTTTATCTCTGAAAGCATTCTCTAAGTCCTCTATTCTATCGCTTATTTTTCCACATTTAAAATATTCACTTTCATAATTTAATACATTTTTTCCGAAAGTAACTTTAAATCCTAATTCCTCCAATTTTTCCTTTGCTAGATCAACAACATTTTCATTTAAAACGCTCATACTCCTTGATGGTGCTATTACTCTTATTTCATCACCTTTTTTCAATACTTCAGGTATCATATTTATTCTCCTATCTTAATTGCAAAATCAAAATATATAAAATTTACAAGTTTTAATTAGAATGCATATATTATATCACCAATTTATAGTATTGTAAAGATTTACCAAGTATAAATATGGTAAATAAATAGTACCTACAATAAATCTATTTTTGCTTAAAAAAATAATAGAATTCGTGATAAATGCCTTTAAACTAATAATCTAAGAGTATACTATCTTTCAAATATTTTTTTCAACCTCTTTCCATTCACTTAAATAATCACCAATAGCATCTCTAAATTCTATTTCTAATCTGTCTTTACTCTTATCATAACAAATTTGCAATAACTCCAATTTTATTAGCTTGTTATCATAAAAACCAAACTCAATCTTTTTCTCT
>CALXVA010000077.1 GCA_944391835.1 uncultured Clostridia bacterium
TAAATTCTTGTCTACTAATACCTCATAAGGTATCCATATTCCTTTAAATTCTTTCAATACTCCTTTTTCTTTCTAACCAATTGCTCCACAATCGATTCTGTGCCCTTTAAATATAAAATTAGATTAACTTATCGATACTAAAAATTTTAAGCAATATCAAGCCTTTTCATATTTCCCCAAATTGTAAGACTTTACGGGGGTGAAATCTCCTGGGTGAGAAAAAAGTACTACCCATTTGCCTTTGTAATCATTTAGTGAAATATTACCCATTGTGGTTACTGCCTCAAATTCGGGTGCTCTTTGCCCTATTCTTACATTTCCATTCATCATTATTTCATAATCCATAAATATAACTCCTTTCGAGCTTTTGCTCAAAAAAATAAACTTTTTTCATAATTTGTATATTTTATGAATTGAAATTATATGATGTTACAAGAATTAGCCATCTCTTATACTTCCTGTTTTAATGGTTTTACAATATTATTTTTATACAATACATTTAACTCATGTAGAGGTCTAGTCATAGATACATATAGTAGTTTCATATCTATATCTTTGCTGGAATTATATTCTTCCTCTGAAGCATTAGCAACAATAACGCCATCAAATTCTAGACCTTTAGCCAAATAGCTTGTTATAGTACATATTCCCCCATTATATTGTGTATCAGAGTCTGTTATATTTTTTATCTTTATATTATCATTTTGCAGTTTTTCATTAATAAATGTAGCTTCTTCTTCATTTTTGCAAATTACTGCAACAGTTTTATATTCACTTTCTTTATACTGTTTTAAAATACTTTTTATTGTATTAATTTGCTCATCATCGTTATTATAATCAATATATTTAACATTCTTTCCATGTCTAATTACAGGCTTAGCAACATCTAATTTTATGTAATTGGTTATATTATTTGCAGAATTCATTATTTCTGTTGTAGTTCTATAACTTTTTAATAAGTATTTCATTTCGCAATTATCTTTAAAAGTGTTGTTTACTACTTCCTTCCAATTCTCTATTCCTCTATATTGATATATTGATTGAGCTAAGTCTCCAAATATACTAAATGTTGCATTTTTTAATAGACATTTTAATGCATAAAAACTAAAATCTCCAAAGTCCTGTGCTTCATCTATTGCAACTTGTCTATATTTCTCGTAAGGCTCTACTCCTAATATTTTACACTTTAAATAAATTAATGTACTTAAGTCTTCAAACTCTACTTTCCTTGCCTTTATATTTACTATATTTCTTTGTACTTTTGCTTTAATATTATTATAAAGTTCTAAACTTATATATTTATTTATGTTTGCAAGAAATTTTATATACACATTTATTATGTTTGGAATAAGGCTACTAAAATATTTCTTTACACTAGTTTTACATCCTGTTTTTACTTCTTTCTCTATAAAATTCAATTTATCTAATTCGTTTTTACTATCGTCTTTAGAACTTTTATCAATATTCCTTTGATACTGTTCTTTCACTTTTGCAATTATTTCATCATAATTATCATCTATATATTTGGCTAGTATTAAATTTGTTCTGTCCAATTTACTTTTTATATCATTGTAAACATTTGATTCTTCTATCGAAGAGTATATTTCTTTTATAATATTACTTGGTATTACTTCATATCCTTTTATTATTATTCCTTTTTCGGAAATTATGTTTTCTTTCATTTCCTGCAAAAATTTATCTAATACTTCTTTAAATTCCATAGAAACTTTAAATTTTTCGTATTGTAATGATTTTTCATTTGAAATAGACATAATTAACTTTTTGTCTTCATCGATTAGGCTAATGTCTTCATTTAAAAAATCTGAACATAGTTCTTCATAAGTTAGTTGTTTGACATTTTCTACATCCAAGTCTGGTAATACCCCTGAAATATAATTAACGAAGAATTTATTGGGTCCAATTACTAAGTACTGATTCGGTTTTATTTTATCACGATAATTGTATACTAAATATGCAATTCTATGTAGTGCAACAGTAGTCTTACCACTTCCTGCTACTCCTTGTATAACAATATTTTTAGATATCGGCTCTCTTATAATAGAATTTTGTTCGTGCTGGATTGTGGATACTATGTTTTTTAGTCTATTATCTGCACTAGCACTTAAATAAGGTTTTAACAATTCATCATTAGAAACTGTATCCACATCTTGAAAACTCTTCAATTTTCTATTTTCAATATCATACTGCCTTTTTAGTAATAACTCTCCTGTGCAAGTTCCTTCTGGTGCTTTATATGATGCTCTTCCAATATTACTATCGTAATACATTGAAGAAATTGGTGCTCTCCAATCAATTGTAATATTATTGTTGTCCTCATCCATAACACCGACTTTCCCTATATATAGTTTTTCTACTTTTTCTTCTCCGTCTCTGGAAAAGTCTAGTCTTGCAAAATATGGTTTGTCAATACTTCTTTTCATTAACCTTAGTTTTTCTGAATACATTTCTATAGAATTGTTTATCATTGTTGTGTCATCTTTGTAAATTTTGGGTATTGCATCAATTCTTGAATTATAAAATTGCATAATATCTTCATATTTTTCTAAGACATTATGCAAATTTTCTTTCTCTTGTTGGAATTCACTATTATCCATACTCTTTCTCCTATTTAATTATTTTCAATAAAAAATTATAGCATTATATTGACCACAGTTCAAGTATTATTTTTGTATATTTTCTGATTTCTTTCATATAATACATATTCATCACTCAAATAACTCATACTTATAGCATTGTTATTACTGCTATTTTTTTCTCCACATCCTGCTAAACATAATAGCATAATTCCTATAACTATTATAATTCCTACTCCTAAAATTTTCTTTTTCAATTAAATTCCCCCTTAAAATATATTTAAGAAAGTATTGAAACACAAAAAGACATAGAACATAGCTATTTTATTAATAACTATATTCTATGCCCTTTTTATTATTTTTGAAAACAGTAATTATCCCCCGGCTAAGCCGGGGGCTTTTTACTCATAACGCCTAAAAGGCTATGTTACAAGCAGAGCCTCAAGGCTCATAGCTATTCCGACGCATGCGTTTTTCGTTACCCGTTAAACGGGTCTTTATATTCTTTTATTGATATTTGGTCATACATCATATCCTCTTGTAATTGATTTCTCACATATTCTGCTATTCTTTTTGCATTTTTACCTACCGTGTCTACATAGTAGCCACGGCACCAAAAGCTTCGTTGGCCAAATTTGTATTTCAAATTTGACCACCTCTGGAAAATTATGAGGCTGCTTTTGCCCTTTAATATTCCCATATATTTTGACACTGATAATTTTGGTGGTATCTCTACAAACATATGCACATGGTCCGGGCAAACTTCAGCCTCTATAATTTTCACTTCCTGCCAATCTGAAATATCTCTCAATATTTTTCCTATTTCTAATCTTTTTTGCCCATAAAAAATTTTTCTCCTATACTTTGGTGTAAATACTATATGATATTTGCAATTCCACTTTGTATGTGATAAAATTGACATTGTATCATATGTAGTGTTTTCTTCTTTAGTCTTTTTACTGAATATACTATTCATGATACGCAACTCCTTTCATTTATTTTATCAATTATGCGTCGAAACATATTGATATTATAGCATGAAAGGAGTTGCTTTGCTACAAAGCTAAAGCTTATGTTACTACCGGCATAGCCGGAAGGTTACTTACATAAAAAAAGCTAATGAATTTTATTCATTAACTTTTTTATATAATAAATAATTAGTACATTATAATTACTTTTCATTTATTTACTATGGTCGTTCTTTTATTACAGTAGATTGCACTTTATTTTCTTCATCAAATGTTATGTAAAAAGCATAGTTGGTCTTCTTTGTCCAAAAGTTATAATGGTCAAAAATCAATCTTTCATATATGTATCCTGCATTATACATATAAACTTTATCATTATATTCAAATATTTTTACTGGTTTTCCTAATTGTTTGACAACTTCTTCTTCTGACAATCCTATTAAACTGTTATTGATATCAATTTCATACATTTTTAAATACTGTTCATCTTTTTTAGAACTTACACTACCATTTATTATTTGGATATAGAAACTATATAAACTAAATAAACCAATGCCACATACACAAAGAGCAATTATAATTATTAAAATAATACTTATTAATTTTTTTTTCATAAGAACACCTTATATATTTATTATTTACTATATATTACCATAAACGAATGATAAAGTAAACATTTAAAATGCCTAGATTTTATTTGTCTATAGTTTTTTAATATAAAATTACACGTTTCCATACTTACTGTCTAGCATATTTTCATATCCTTTAATAATAATCATTTCTTTTGAAAATGATTCTTCACCCACACCAGCATCTGCTTTTATTCTTTCATTTTCTTCGTCATATATATCTGGTAAAGTTAGTAAAAATTCTTCTTGGTCTGTCGAAATTTCAGATGGTACTATAATATATCCATTTGAATCCATATCTAAAGATATAATCTTTTTAATATATTCTTCTGCAATCAAGTGATTGGCTTCGGAATAAAGTACTGCAAAATAATCAGCTATAGGCTCACTATAACTACAATCTGAATCAACCACACCACGAGTAACTTTGTCTATTGCATCAGATAATTGTAATTCATGCTCAAAATATTGTAATTCATTTTCTGATTCTTCAGTCTGTTGTTGTAGATCCTCGTAAAACAATTTTATCAAATCCAAATCTAGTTCTATAAATGGTATCGCTGTTCCAGGATCTTCTCCTCCTTTTGTCTTTCCAATTCCATTTCTCATCTTTAATATACTACAAGTATTTGCCACACTAAAGATATACCAATCATCTAAATCAGCTAATTCGAAAGTCTGTAATTCTCCTTCTTCATTATATTGGTCAGTTCGTATTTCATCAATTCCCATATCAGAGAAAATTTCACTAAGTGGCTTTGTACATAAAGTAAAACCATCACTCGATTGTTTTAAATCATTAATACTAATAAAATTATTGTTTATAAAAAAGTTTAGCTTTTGTGGTACTATTATATCTTGTATAGCAATATTGACATAATTATTTATATAATGAAAATGATATCCATTATTAAAATTCTCACTTATCATCCATTTATTATAAAAGTCGAAACCTGAATATGGAGAAGTTGTTTTCATTTCATTAACCTTAGTTTTTCTGAATACATTTCTATAGAATTGTTTATCATTGTTGTGTCATCTTTGTAAATTTGAGGTATTGCATCAATTCTTGAATTATAAAATTGCATAATATCTTCATATTTTTCTAAGACATTATGCAAAGTTTCTTTCTCTTGTTGGAATTCACTATTATCCATACTCTTTCTCCTATTTAATTATATTATATTAAATTTTCAGGGTTTAGTGCTTTTAATTCATCCAAAACAAAAGTACCATCTTTTCTAACTAACACATCATCAAACCATATTTCTCCTCCACCATATTCTGGTGTTTGAATATTGACTATGTCCCAATGAATGCTAGAACGATTACCATTATCACTTTCTTCTAGGCTATCTCCAGGTGTAAAGTGAAAACTCCCTTTTATTTTTTCGTCAAATAATGTGTCTCCTATTGGCTTTTCTATATATGGATTTAAACCTAAAGCAAACTCTCCTATATATCTACTTCCTTCGTCTGTATCTAAAATTTCGTTAAGTTCTTTTGTTTTATTTGATGTAGCTTTAATAATTTTTCCATCTTTAAATTCAAATCTAATGTTATTGAATAGCACTCCATTGTATCTTGTTTCTGTATTATATGTTATATATCCATTTACACTATTTTTTACAGGTGCTGTTGCTACCTCTCCATCTGGTATGTTGAAGGTTCCCATATATTTTTCAGCAGGTATTCCTTCTATACTAAATCTTAAATCTGTTCCTTCTCCTACTATATGAACATTTTTTGTTTTGTTCATTAGTTTTACTAGTGGTTCCATTGCCTTTGACATTTTATCATAGTCAAGTGTACAAACATTAAAGTAAAAGTCCTCAAATTCTTCAGTATTCATATTACTCATTTGTGCCATAGATGCATTTGGATACCTTAAAATACACCATTTTGTATGCTTTACTCTTTCTTCAAAGTGTACAGGCAAAGTATAGTATTTATTATATAGTTCCATCTTTTCTTTTGAAACACCATTTAATTCTGCTGTGTTTGTGCTTGCTCTTACTCCTATATATGCGTCAATATCCATCATTCTTTGTAGGTCGTGTTTTGCATACATTTGCATCTGCTCTTTTGTTGCATTTTTAAGCATTTCTCGCATTATTTCATAATCTATAATATTAAAAAGAGGAATAGCGCCAATGTTTTCTGCTTGTTTTATTAGTTCTTTTCCTAAAGGAACTGCATCTATACCAATAATTTCTATTAAAATTTTTTCACCACTTTGTAAATTGATAGAGTGATTAAGTAAATTGTTAGCTAGTTTTTCTATTCTAAAATCTTTCATAATTCATTACCTCTTTTATAATATTGCTACCCTGTATATTATCTATTACTTTCATTAAATTTATAAATCATTAAACATTCCTTTATTTCATTCGAAACATCTTGTGCCTCTATTTCATCTAATTTAACCCATTTATATGTATCGTGTTCTGTTAGCACTATAGGTCCACCTGTAACTTCTACTTTAAAATTAAATTG
>CALXVA010000078.1 GCA_944391835.1 uncultured Clostridia bacterium
AGATGTATTCGGCTCAAGCAACAAAGCATAGTTTTTTTGCAAAAGGGGACGGGCTTAAATTGTAAATATTATATAAAATAATTCTAAGCAAAATTTCTTTATCGCTGTAAATAGGCTAAACAAGTTGATATATATAATAAAATTATATATAATATAAATATCGCGACATACATTTCTATAACTTTAGGAGGAAAAAATTATGCTTAGAACGATTGCAACTTTCTTTGTGGGCTGGGCTATTAGCATTTTAACTATTTTGTTGGTAATTTCTATTATTGAACGGTTAATGTGGAAAACAACTAGAAAAGCAGTAATTACGGTTGACGACAATAAACTTATGAACTTGAAAGAATTGATTGAAATTTATCCGAGTGATGTGAGAATTTTTTATGGTGTATTGGAATATGAGGACTTCATTTTATATGTAAATCAAATTTTTGGTGCAAATATTTCAAAAATATATATGACACCTGCAGATTACCGTCGAGTAATATATTCTCTTGTTGATGATGGTAGTTTTACTTGGATTGAATGGCTAAAAAGCAAAATTAAGCAAAAAAATATTAACTTAGCAACTGAAAATGTTTTGTTTAGAATCAATGAAAAAGACAGGGGGGAAATTGCAAGAATTTAAGTCAGCATAAAAAATATTGTAATTCCTAAAGAAGAACCCTTTTACTATATTTAGTAAAGGGGTTCTTTATGTGTACATAATTTAATTTTTTAAACTCATTTGCTTTCGAATCCTTATTTCGGCATCACGTTTGGCTATATCTTGTCTTTTATCATATAACTTTTTGCCTTTGCCAACTCCGAGTTCTATTTTTAAAAAATTTCCATTAAAATATAAAGAAACAGGAACTAAAGTTAATCCTTTTTGCTTTATTAGTCCAGTTAATTTATTTATTTCTCTTCTATTTAAAAGAAGTTTTCTTGTTCGTAAAGGATCTTTATTATATATGTTTCCGTGTTCATAAGGACTTATGTGCATACCATAAATAAACACTTCACCATTTTTTATATTAGCATAGCTATCTTTTAAATTCACTTTTCCATTACGTATGGATTTTATTTCTGTACCAGTTAAAACGATGCCTGCTTCATATGTATCTTCTATTGTATAGTTATGTCTAGCCGTTGGATTATTTGCAACTATTTTTTTCATAATAACCTCACACTTCAATTCTCACAGAGTTGCACAAAAAATACAGCTTCTTGTACAATCTAAGAGAATAAAATTTATTTACGTTTTTAATTATATCACTTATATACTTAATTGTGAAGATTATTATTAAAATCTTCGTACTAGAAAATCAAACAATATAAAACATTACTTAGCAAGCAAAAATAGCTAGCAACCTAAATTACTAGCTATTTCTAAATTATTCATCATCTGAATCAATATATAAATCATTTTTATTTCTTTGCTTCATATATGACCATATAAGAAGTCCTATTGCAAGAGCTGTTATACCTATAATTATCCAAGTCCAAGTATTTGTACTCATACCAGCAAAAGTGGCATTATCTGTAGTAGTCCTTGTTGCAGTGTATCCACCACCATTGTTATTATTAGTAGTCATCCCAGCAGTCATTGAGTTTTGTGTGTTATTCATACCATCTCTTACATCTGTCATAACATTTTCTGTACCTGCTCCTACAGTGTTAAGTCCACTTTTTACGCCATTTGATACTGTATTTCCTGCATTTTCTATTACATTTTCAGTACCACCAACAAAATTCCTAATGCCATTAGCCATATTTTCCATAGCAAAAGCTGGAACACAAATAGATATAAGTAATATTGTAAGAATAGAAATTACTAAAAATCTTCTTTTCATTATAAACCTCCTTAATTATCTTATAATTTTTATTTTAAATAAATTATTTAAAATAAAATCTCTATTTATATTATTTCTTTTTTAAAATAAAATATACAATAAAAAAATCCAACTAGTTATATGTTGGATTTAAAAAATATATGTAATTTTTACCAATTAAAAAATTAACCTTTTAATCTAATTAAAATTGCAATAGCAAGCAATATAAGTATAACTCCTACAGTAATTATTAATATATTTAAAATATTAGAAAAGCTCATATTTTCTTGAGCAATGCTACTAACACTAGAAGGAGCAACTGTGCCACTAAGGCTATCTTCCTCAAAAGTATCTACAGTATTTGTATTTGTAGTATCATCAGTAACACCTTCACTTGTATCATTAGTTAATTCATTAGTATCAGTAGAATTTGAATCTACTGCATTACCATCTATCACGGTATCGTTTTGATTAGTTAAATTCATATTTATATCAGTCGCAAGTACTAAAGTTGTAGTAGAAAAAAGTATTATAAACAAAACAACTAAGGTTTTAAAAATTTTTGACATTTATATCCCTCCAAAATAAAAATCGTATACACACGATGAAATTCCTCTTCTTATGTTACATACATAATCATACACAAAAATATAAAAAAAGTCTAGTATATTTGAAAAAAATTTTAAAAAAAAGCTTGTCAAATATATACTGTAATTATATAATATATTTTGCTTACGCTTTTACGTACTTAATTATAAAGCTAAAGTAAAGGAAACTTAACCTTGTTGCTCCGGAAATTTCTATCGAAATTTCCTATGCAATAAAAAGCGTATATAACATAAAGAATATTACAGCAAATAAATTGCTAAATTTTAATCTTGCATTAAAATTTAGTTTAAATGGAGGTCGAAATGGATAAAATAAAAGGATTAACCAGCGAAGAAGTAAAACAAAGAATAGAAAAAGGGCAAGTAAATAGTTCGAATACAAACAATTTAAAATCGAACTGGCAAATTGTAAGGGATAATGTATGTACCTTATTTAATTTATTCAATTTAATAATCGCTATTGCCCTTGCATGTGTTCATGCATACACTAATATGGTGTTTATTCTAATAATTATTGTAAATGTATTAATTGGAATTATACAGGAAATTCATGGAAAAAATTTAGTAAAACAATTATCAATTTTAACAACTGCCAAAACCAAGGTTATAAGAGATGGGGAAGAGAAGGAGCTAAATATAAATGAAATAGTAGTAGATGATGTTATACTATTAGCTCAAGGTGACCAAATTCCTTCAGATGCTTATGTACTTGACGGAGAAATAGAGGTAAACGAAGCTCTTCTTACAGGCGAATCGGATACTATATTAAAGAAAAAAGAAGACAAGCTTTTATCAGGTAGTTATGTAGTAAGTGGAAAATGTTATGCAAAAATTGAAAAAGTAGGAGACGACAATTTCGCAAACCAAATAATAAATGCAACCAAAAAGCATAAAAAAGTAAATTCAGAGCTTTTAAATTCAATGAAAAAGGTTACAAATTTTACAAGTTTTGTAATAATACCAGCTGGAGTAATATTGTTTGTCCAAGCATACGTATTTAGAGAGGTAGACTTACAACAATCAGTAATAGCAACAGCAGCAGCACTTTTAGGTATGCTTCCTAAAGGATTTGTATTGCTTACAAGTATATCACTTGAGACAGGAGTAATAAAACTTGCAAAAAAACAAGTTTTGGTGCAAGATTTATATAGTGTAGAAACTTTAGCACATATAGACACCTTATGCTTAGACAAAACAGGAACTATAACAGAAGGAAAAATGAAAGTAATAGAGGTAGAAAAATACAATGAAGATGTACTTCCAGACACATTAGAAAATATAATGAATTCATACATTAATCTAACAGATGATAGCAATAGTACATTTAATGCATTGAAAGACTACTTTAAAGGAGATTCTAAATACGAAAAGCTAAGCGATATTTCATTTTCATCTGAAAGAAAATGGAGCAGTGTTACTTTTAATGATTTAGGAACCATTATAGTTGGTGCGCCAGAAAGATTATCTGCAATGGCTAATGTGGAATTGCCAAAGAGTATTGTAGAAGCCCAAAAAGATGGAAAAAGAGCTCTATGCATAGGGTATACTAAAGAAGCAGTTAGTGTTGAACAAATACCAAACATAAGCTTAGTAGCAGGAATAATAATGGCAGATCCATTACGTAAAAATGCAAAAGAAATGCTTGGATATTTTAAAAAGCAATCAGTAGATATAAAGATTATATCTGGTGATAATCCAATAACTGTTTCAACAATTGCAAAAAGAGCAGGATTAGAGGATTACGAATCATACATAGATTTATCAACTATTAAATCTGATGCAGAAATAGTCGATATAGTTGATAAGTATAGTATATTTGCAAGAGTGCTACCACAACAAAAAAGCATTATAGTAAAAGCACTTCAAGCCAAAGGACATAGTGTTGCAATGACTGGTGACGGAGTAAATGATGTAATTGCATTAAGAGAATCAGACTTAAGTATTACCTTGCCAGAGGCAAATGACGCAGCAAAACAAGTATCACAAATAGTACTTCTTAACCAAGACTTTAGTGTATTAAAAGATGTATTAATGGAGGGAAGAAGAGTAGTAAACAACCTTACAAGTGTTGCAAGAATCTTCTTTATAAAAACTATATACTCAGTATTAGTATCATTATTCTGCATATTAACAAATACTGCATTCCCATTTATACCAATACAAATAACACTAATAGACTTAGTAATAGAAGCATACACATCATTCTTCATATCGTTTGAGCCAAATAGCAAACCTGTTAAGGGAGTATTTTTACATACCGTTCTGCGAAACGCGGCACCATTTGCAATAGTAATAGTGCTAGACATTATCTTCCTAACATATATGGGACCAGTACTAGGAATTGCACAAGGACCATTAGTTACAATTATGTATCTTTTAATTGGATTTGTAAGCATACTAGCAGTTTTAGAGGTTTGTATACCATTTAATAAATTACACGCATTTTTATTTAGCACAACATTTGTAGGTTTCTTTGTAGCAGTATACTTATTTAGAAGTATATTACACGTATCAGATATATCTATGAATGAGTTAGGAATATTTGTTATATTTGCGTTAATTAGTGCAATAGTGCTAACAATAAAGCAGAAGATATATAAGAAATTAGGATATTAAAATGTTATGTTAACGAATTTGCAATTGGGGACGGGCTTAAATTGTAAATTATTTGTCTTATTGCTTTGCAAATGCGGACATCCTAATGCAACTTAACCTTGTTATATACGGAAAAATCGTTTAAAGCACTAAAATGTCAAGAGAATAGTCGATTTTTCTCATACAATAAAAAGAGAGTGAGCAATTTTAAATGTACTTAATATTTGTACATTTTTAAAAATTGTTCACTCTCTTTTGCACTTTTAGCTCTTGTTCTCCTCAAAAGTTTTAAGGCTCTCGTGTACATTCATCGTAAGTATAAAATCGAACAAAAGTTGTGATTCGATAACATCAATGTTAGGATTTCTCAAATAATTTGTTAAAGGCTCTACCTCTGTGATATAGGGCCTATCGAAATCCTTAATTATACATTCATTATGGTGTGAATCTTCATCTTTTTCTATTTTTCTATTCGAGAAGATTTCGTAAAACTCTCCGTCAACTTCTCGAACTAGAAAATACCATTTGACACATTTAGGACCATTCCAACTATTGCCCAAATAACTTGACACAATAGTAGTTGTTGCAAGCTTAATTTCGCTAACTTTTAGTGTAGTTGCGATAATGTTATGCTCATCAACTTTTGACTTTATCCTCCGTTTTTTAAAAAATGCCATAATTTTTCCTCCTTAAGCAGTTGCTTACGTAAAGGTTTATATATAATTTTCTCATTTATGAGAACAGCTTAATTATACTATGTTTTACATAATTTGTCAATAAATGGTACTATTAAGCTTTTTACTTAAATTCGGCTTATGTTAACCTATTTACAATTTAAGCCCGTCCCCTTTTGCTGAAAATTGCATATCAGCTGGTAATTCTACAATAATAGAAACCTCTTCTCTAGAAATAGGATGAATAAATTTTACTCTGTACGAATGTAGAGCTTGCCTGTCTATTAAATTTGATGGATTACCATATAGGGTATCGCCTAAGATAGGATGTCTTATATAACTAAGATGTACTCGTATTTGATGTGTACGACCTGTTTTTAAATTGCATTTAACGATTGAATAATTATTAGTTTCGTCATACTTTAAAACATTATATTCTGTAATTGCTATATCTCCATTTTCATTTACGCATCTTTCTATGATGCTATTTTCTTTTCTACCAATAGGAGCATTTATAACACCATCTTCGCGTTCAAACTTACCTTCACAAATGGCTATATATTCCTTTTCAAAAGTGCCAGATTTCATTTGCCTTATCAAGCATTCTTGAATATATTCATTTTTAGCAAATATTACAATGCCAGAAGTATTTCTGTCTAATCTATTAACTGGCCTAATTTTCTTTTTTAAATTTATAGAATCGAAATAATAACGAACTCCGTTAGATAAACTATCTGTAAAATGTTCCATAGAAGGATGGACTGGTATTCCAGCAGGTTTATTTATTATTAACAAAGCATCATCTTCATACAATATATTTAAATCCATTTTAACAGGAACAATGTTGGAATTATCCTCTTCGAAATCAAGCAAAACTTCCACCAAATCATCTGGTGACAATGAACTATTTATATTTGCAACCTTACCATTTACAAGTATTTTATTA
>CALXVA010000079.1 GCA_944391835.1 uncultured Clostridia bacterium
AAGTTGACCCTTATTCTGTGAAATTTTTTTTAAATTTTTTCAAAAATCTATTGACTTTTCATAGTTGGTCTCCTTATTCACACTATTACTTGCCTAATCCAAAGCCTTTTAAATTTTATATTATTACCACTCATATCCACATCCTAAACATTTATTAGATGTTTCAAAATATCCACATACTGGTGCTCTATTAACAAACAGCTGAGAGTTTTCAAATTTTTTTCTTTCTTTTTCTTTGGTTTCTTCGTTACCATTAAATAATCTATAATACACGTCTCCATCCCATAATGATACAACATATTTACTTAAACACTTTGGACAAATTAATTCTTTAGGATTATTTTCAATATGTCCATCACAAGTATACGCCATGTCTATTAGTTGATTTCTTTCATTGAAATTACAATATGAAAATTCAGGAAATTTTTTCTGGATTATTTTTTCAATTTCCCATAAGTAGTAACTTCTTTTATCCATACTTTTCTTTATTTCACTTTTATACTCAAAAAAATCACATAATTCTTCTTCTGATAAGATTCTTTCCATATCTAATGCTCCTCTCTTTTCCTTTCATTTCATTATTCTTAGCTTTCTCATATAAACTTACATTAATTAATAATCCTTTCTTCCAATCCTTCATATTCCACCTTATTATATCTTATTTTCGTAAACTAGGCAACTTATGTAAATTTTTATAATAACAGTTGACAGGTACAAATTATTATGATACTTTCAATTTATACAGATTTATATATTAACACACAAAACACATGGAGGTTTCGTCATGAACTGTAATGTTGGCAAACGTGATATTTTAATTTTTCCAAAATTTAAAAATATAAATTTAATTCAGGATATTAGAAATAAATATGATCCACTAGCAAATTTAATAGATCCACACATCACTCTAGCTTTTCCATTCTCAGATAATATTTCTAATGAAGAATTAATTGCTAAATTAACCAATTTACTAAATTTCTTTGAACCTTTTAATATTATATTTAAAGGAATATCTTTATCTGATGACAATTACATATTTTTGAACTGTATTCATGGTTATCAAAAAATTATACAATTACATGATAAAATATATAAACAAATTCTACCAACTCATTTTAAGAGTTCAATAAAATATATTCCTCACATTACTTTAGGACAATCTGATAATATTGAGGAATTTAGTACATTTGTGTATGAATTTAAGACAATAGTTGATGAGGTAAGTATTGAATCAATTGGAGAGCATGAAGAATCAATTATAATTAAAAATATAAAATTAGGAGGACTTCTATGATTATTAATTATAATGCAAAATATGATGGACAAATTAAAGACTTACTTGTAGATTTACAAAACTATTTAGTTGATATTGTAAAAGAATTAATATTGAAGTTTTTGGTCCAAATAAAAAAGGATTAAATTTCTATGAGAAGAATGATTATATTATTAGAAATATAATTGTATCTAAAAAAATATAGGAGATGATTTTATGATTGGTAACCCTGTTAATTATAATAAAAAATACGTTGGGAATTCGCCTTTATGGAGTAACTCTTCATTAGACAATAATCTCAAAAGATATTTAATGTTACTTAACGGAAAAAACATATTGGATTTAGGAATTGGCGAAGGCCAGAATTCTATTATCTTATCGCAACTTGGATATAAAGTTACTGGTGTTGACTATTCTAAAAAGGCATTAGATATTTGTAAGAAAAACTGTTCTAATATTGAATTAGTAGAAAAAGACATTAGAGATTTTGATATTCCATCTAACAAATATGATTTAATAATGTCTAGATGCGTATTACACTTTTTGCATAAAAGTGATATATATGCTATTATAAAAAATATAAAAAATAATATAAAAGCAAATGGATTAGTATATATTTCTGTATTTTCAACAAATGACCCTGGTTTAAAGTTCAAGCATAATAGTCCAGATTTTGATGCTTTAGAAAATAATGTTTTTCATAATATATCAGACAATACATATTCAAGCTACTTTTCTAAAGATGAAATATTGGATTTATTTTCTGGTTTTAATACTGTCCTAATTTCTGATGAATATAGCATAGATTTAAGTCATGGAACTCCACATTATCACGGAATTATAAAATACATTGGAGAGAAAATATAATAATCAGGTGTTTTTATAATAAATATTATATAAAGATTTTTAGATTTAGTTTATAAGAGGTGTTATATGAATATAAACCAGATAAAATAACAGGATGTATTTATGGATTAAAAAATAGGCTTAAGAATGAAATTTCTTAAGCTCTATTAAAATTACACAACTTTTACGATAGTCTCTAGTTTCATATAATTTATTAAATCTAGTCTTATCTATTATCATTTATTGTAAGTTTTTCCATTATCCTTACTATTTCTTTTATTTCCTGTTCACTTTCTCCTTTTTCATAGACAAAACTAACATTGCAATTTTTATACTTTTCTTTCTGCTTTATTATTTCTTCCTGTATATGACTAGCTTTTTCTCTAGTTAGTCCAAAGCAATAAATATCACATTCTTTTCCAAAACATTTTAATGCCTCTTGTAATCTCAAACCTTGCATATCCATTACTAAACTTTTATTTTCTTCTCTTACCTCTTTCATTATTGTATCATAAAATTGTAATGTTATGCCCAATAATTGAACATAAGTTATATCTTTTTGCAAAAGATAGCCTCTCATAAATTCATAATTTTTATGCGTTTGATTTAATTTATAGTATAATTTATCTGCATTTTTTTCTTTTATTCCTATCAATAATATATTTCTATTCATCTCTAATCCTCTTTTCTTCTATATAATATTTTTTATAGGCTTTACAACATATATTGTTAGTATTATTTTTATTCATCTATCTCACCATCCTCTACATTTCTCATAAAATAATTTGTCTGTGGCTGATATGCATAACCTTCAATTTCCAGCATTGTAATAGTTGGAATTACTTCATTGATTGATTTTTCTAAATTTTTAGCTATTTCGTTAATATGCAAAGGTTGGTCTGATAGTATTCTATATACTTGCAAATATTCTTTTGGCATTATATCGCCTATACTCTTTTTATTGTTTTCTACTTTTTGTTTATCATCTTCTTTATCAACACTTTCATTTACTATTTCATTGACTTGATTTTCCCCTTCTTTCTTTTTCTTTATGTTGTTTAATGTTTGTAATTCAAATTTTTGAGATTCTTTAGACTTATCTGATGAAAGCCTCTTCTTTCGCTTATTTGGTATCATTAGTGCATTTCCTAGATTCACATCACTCGTACCCATATTTTCGCTAAATTTTATATTCTCTATTATCTGCTCTGGTTTAGTTACTAATACTGCACCTTCTCTAATTAGTCTATTCGTTCCTATTCCTTCTGTAGCATAGATTATGTTTGGTATTGCATAAACGACTTTTCCTTCTTTTTTTGCATATTTGGCAGTAATACTACTTCCACTCCTGTAGTTTGCTTCTACTACCAGTACTGCATCAGAAAGACCACTTATTATTCTATTTCTACTCGGAAAATGGCTTTTTTCTGGTTTCGTATTTGTTGGGTATTCTGATATGATACATCCTCCTTTTTCTAATATTTTGTGGAATAACCATTCATTTTCTGGTGGATAGATGTAGTTAAGTCCACACCCTAAAACGGCGATTGTTTTTCCTTGTTCTTCTATTGCTACATTATGTGCTATTCCATCAATTCCCATCGCTAATCCACTAATAATGCAAATTCCTTTTGAAGATAGCTCTTTTCCAAATTCATTTGCTACTCTTCTTCCATATTCTGTACATTTTCTTGTTCCTACTATTCCTATCGTATATTTTGCGTTTAATAGTTCTATATTTCCAATTGCATATATTTCGGTTGGAAAGTTTTTTGTTCTTAGTAATCTTTGTGGGTATTTTTCATCCTCCACATCTATTTTTATTATTTTCACTCTTTGATTTCATTTCTCCTTTATTTAAAAGTATGTTTCAAATAATTTTTGATATGTAGAGTTTGCCAAACTATATATTACAAAGCTTCTATATTGTTACTGGCAATTTTCTCTGGTATTCTTTTTTCATTTATTATTCATTACAAATTGGTATTCTGTAATTAGCAAACAATCCATAAAATCATGACCTAATGCTCATAAACTGTTTTCGTATCAAAATTTAGTAATGTTTACAATTCTAGAGCTAAGTTACCTTTCAGTACTTTTTCATTTCCAATACTTTCTATCCAAGCTTCTATACTGTATTGCCTCTGCAATATGCTTTGCTTCTATATTTTCTTTTTCGTCTAAATCTGCTATTGTTCTAGCTACTTTAAGTATTCTCTCATATCCTCTTGCACTTAGTCCCAATCTTTCAAAAGCATTTTGCACAATTTCCTTAGATTTTAAGTCAAGCTTACAATATATATTACTAAGACTCGGTGTTAATTCAGAATTTGAAAAAATCCCATGTCCTTTATACCTTTCTAATTGGATTTTTCTTGCATTGTCCACTCTCTGTTTTATAGTTTCTGAGGTTTCGATTCTTTCATCGCTTGCTATCTTTTGGTATTTTACAGGTGTTACTTCTATTTGAATGTCTATTCTATCTAAAAGTGGTCCACTAATTTTCCCCATGTATCGCGCTATTGCTTCTGGGGTACACGTGCATTCTTTGTCTTTAGAACCATAAAACCCACATGGACACGGATTCATTGATGCTACAAACATAAAGTTACACGGGTACGTTAAGCTTGCATTAACTCTGCTTATTGTAACCTCTCTGTCCTCTAATGGTCCTCTTAATACTTCTAATGTGTTTTTGTTGAATTCTGGTAATTCGTCTAAGAATAAAACTCCGTAATGTGCTAAACTTATTTCTCCTGGTTTTGGGATA
Organism: uncultured Clostridia bacterium; assembly: GCA_944391835.1. Taxonomy (GTDB): domain Bacteria; phylum Bacillota; class Clostridia; order TANB77; family CAG-508; genus CALXVA01. The sequence continues at coordinate 4,890 of CALXVA010000079.1, forward strand.
TTTCCACCACCAATTAAAGAATTAATTGTAACTGTATGGTGTGGTGACCTGAATGGTCTAGTTAAAAGAATTGGAACATCTTTTGAAAGTAATCCTGCTATACTATGAATTTTTGTAATTTCTAAAGCTTCTTCAAATGTTAAGTCTGGTAAGATAGATGGTATTCGCCTTGCCATCATTGTTTTTCCAGAGCCTGGTGTGCCTATCATGAGTAAGTTATGACCTCCGTGCAGCAGCTATTTCTAATGCTCTTTTTACATTTTCCTGCCCTTTTACGTCTGAAAAATCCAAATTATATTTATGTCTTTCTTTGAATATTTTTTGTATATCTGTTTTTGTAGGTTCAATATTTTCTTCATCATTTAAGTAATCTACAACTTCTTTTAGAGATGTTGCGCCTATTACTTGCAGTCCATTTACTATTGCTGCTTCTTTAGCATTTTCTTCTGGCAAAATAATTCTTTTGATTCCTAATTTTTTTGCCTCTATACACATTGGCAAAATTCCATTGATTTTGTTTAACCTACCATTTAATGATAGTTCTCCTATGAACACTGTATCTTCTAAATTTTGCCATCTTACATCTTGAAAGTCCAGCAAAATTCCTATTGCGATAGGCAAGTCAAAGAATGAGCCTTCTTTCCTTGTATCTGCTGGTGCTAAGTTTATAACTACTCTTCTACTTTGGAATTCGTATCCAGAATTTTTAATTGCTGTCCTTACTCTTTCTTTAGATTCTTTAACCGTTGCATCAGGAAGACCTACTACTTCCCAATTTGGCATTCCTGCTGATACATCTACTTGCACATCAACAAGAAACCCATCTAAACCTTGTAGGGACATACTTTTTACTATTGCTAACATATTTCTACCTCATTTTGGAAATTTAGACTTAGAATAAAGTCTACTAGAATTAATACATTATTATGTTATCAGGATTTACATTATTTGTCAATAGTTTTTATAAAATTTGAGAAATCTATTGTTACTAAATAATCTGCTTTATATGATTTATCTTATACAAATCATCCTTCAAGTACACTTCAATCACATCTAATCTAACAAATTTATTTTCCAAATGTCTAGAATATAAGTAATATTTGGCTGTACTTATCAAATGTTTTTGCTTCGGTTCAGTTACAGAATCAATTGGCTTGCCATATAAAGTATTGGTTCGTGTTTTTACTTCTACAAAAACAAGTTCTTCCTTGGCATTATCTCTTGCTATTATGTCTATTTCCCCTTGATTTGCCACGAAATTTCTTTCCATAATTGTGTAACCCAAGTTTTCTAAATATTTAGTAGCTAAGTCTTCTCCTATTTTTCCTATTTCATGTTGTAAATACATATTTTTAAAATAACTCCTTACTAATAAATTTGTTCCTTTGCTTCTATCCTATTACATTGTTTTTATTGGGAATTTTTAGATTTCGAATTAAATCTTTTTGAATTAAACTAAGTGAGCCTATTTTATTATGTTTTCCATATTTTGTCAATCATTTTATTATTATTCTCTTTACTTTTATTTATTTCATTTGATTGTACAAATTGCAATTACTTTACAGAATTGCATTTAACTTTTCACTTGACGCTTTTATTTATTTTGCTATATAATCTCAAATTTGACAGTTGTAAAAGAGTAAAAGACTGATAACCTTTGATGTAAAAGGCTTTCAGTCTTTAG
>CALXVA010000080.1 GCA_944391835.1 uncultured Clostridia bacterium
ATTTCTCCTTTACTTAATTTTTATAATAATTTTATTTTATTACATTATTTATTGTTTCTATAAATCTATTAATATTTCTTTTCATATATTGTAGAGTGGGCTCATTTATATCTAACATATTCATTATCAAATCTTCTATTAATTTTTCTAAATCCTCTCCTTTTTTGTCAAAGCATATATTCACTTTAAATGACTCACTCATATTTTCTCCTATTATTAACTAATATTTATTTAATTTATATGTGTCAAAAATGCGATTATTCTAAATATAAACATATAAAGTTTATAATATATACTTTACTTTTCTCTCAAAAATTCTACCCTAATTTTTAAAAATACAAAAAAGATATGCCTTTTTATTTACATATCTTTTTCAAAATATAATCTTTTCATTACTTCAAAATTTATTTCTTTAATTTTTCAGATAATAGTTCCTGGATAGGAATGTGATAGTTTTCACTCATATGTCTCTATAATTTTATGCTAGTATATTTAATTTATAAAAATTAAATATGCTATATTGTTTTATAACTTGTAAGTTATATTACTTATCCCACTTTATATGAACCTTTTAGAGTATCCCAAATAACAGTCCTACATATCCAACGATATTTATCGCTGAATGGAGCATAATAGAAGCAAACACATTGCGATACCTTGTATAGAATATGGTTAAGACCACGGCCGGAAGCAAGTAATAGAAAAATTCTGAAAACTGAACAATATGAATGCAGTCAAACAAGAATATAGAAATTACAGCGGCAACACTTGCCCTAATCCTTGTTTTTGGCTTTCCAATCAGCGAAAAACGAAATGTCATTTCTTCTATAACAGGCGCAAAAATACAACCTTGAATAACAGTTAAAACAATAGGCACTGATATCATCTGAGCTTTTACATTTTCGTTGTTCTTTGGCAAAATATCTAATTTGAATTTGTCAACTACATATAGCAACAGCATTGTAAAAACAAGGTCTGCTATAAGCCATACAATCAAATTCAAATAAAACCTTTTGCTTTTTAATTGATGTGCCTTTAAGGCATTCCACTCCTCTGATAGTTCTTTATTGAAAACAGTCAATACCACAACAAACAAAACAACATACACAATAAAAGATGCCCATTCATCAGAAACAGTTGGCGCAATAAGTTCCCACAACCCAAAGTTAATTAAATAGAATAAAATTATGATTAAGATCCTCTTCCAATTATCTTTTAATAATTGTATCAATAGCTTACCTCCTAAAATCCTGATTTACCACTACCATTAAGTCCTAATATTTCTCCCTCGTATACTTCAAAAGACAAATCATCTACTGCTTTTAATTCTTTATATCTTTTTGTTAAGTTCTTAACTTCAATAATATTTTTCATTTATACCTCGATTACAAATTAGTTATTGTATTTTTTCTATAAACTTAATACTTTCATCATATATTTTTTGATATTCTATATTATGAACATAATGAGAACAATCTAAAATTTTATATTCCCCATTTTGTTTGCTATTAATATAATCAATAATAAACTTTCTCCAATCTTCTTGTTTATAACCTGTTCCTTCCCCATTTGAAGCAAAAAATAACATTGGTACATCAGTATTATCAATACTTTCTAATTTTTTTGCATTTTCTTTAATACTTTTTGCTTCATTCAACATTGAACTAGTTGCCGTTCTTCTATAAAATATTACTTTATATAATTCCTTTTCTTCATCTGTTAAATTACCATCTTTTATAGCAGATGAATTATCAATAATAGATGGCATAAATCTAGTAATTCCAATATCGGCTCCAATTTTTGCAAGACTAAGCGTAGCGTTACTTATTTTCATATTTTCATACGATTTAGGAACTGCTGGATCTAACCCTATAATTCCTTGTATTTCATTTGGATATTCATTTGCCCAATACAATGCTTCAATACCAGACATAGAATGAGGAAATAAAATAAATTTTTTATTATCTACACCTGCTTTATTTAATGATTCTCTTGTTTCATATAAAATTGTGTCTATATCTCTATCAATATCACTTATATCACTAAAACCATATCCTGCTTTTTCAACTACTGCTATTTGATAATCATCTTCAAATAATGTATATAAAGTTTTAAAATCAAGTGTAGGTGAACAAGTTCCCGCTCCGGACATAAATACTAATGTTAAATCACTATTAGAATTACCACTTATATAAACATTTATATTATGATTATTTACTTCTACAAGTTTTCCATTTGTTTTAAATAAATTATCTTCTTTCTTTAATTTTAATTTATGATTAATAATACTAACTATTATTAATACTAGTAATAATAATATAATAATACCAATTATAATCATACCAACCTTTAAAAATTTATTCATATTTTATCTCGCTTTCAAATTACTATCTTTTGTTACGATTATATAATAAATAACAGATAATTTCAACTAATTATCTGCCCTTCTAATTGTAATTTGTGTTGTTTCTTATTTTCTTTTGATGTTTATTTATTATTTTTTTTATAAATCGTGTTTGCAATTTGATATAGAACTACTATTAACATAATAGTTCCAACTAAACCAACTGTCATAGATATTATTATATTTTCTATTTTATATATAAAAACGCTAACACTATTCAATATTGATACTGGTAAAGTGAAAAAGCTCCAAATGAAAAATGCACCCGCATATTCATTCCCTTCAATGGCATTTTTCTTGCACAGTAGTATTAAACTTATATATGAAACAATGCCTATTGTTACAAACATAATATGTGTGTTGATTTTTGCATTTATTGTATCAAATATTATGCAACCAAATACCAAAATAAAAACTAGCATATTATAGGCAATTGCCATAATTTTATTATTTTCAATAATAACTCTTTCATCTTTTATTATTTTTTCTTTTGCATCTTTAGAGTTAACTATCCATACTTTTCCAATTTCTTTTAATAAACTTAATTCCTTTCCTTTCATAATTATTCCCCCTCCATTTCTTCTTTCCAAAATAAATCATTAAGAGTTTTATTTAGTGCTTTACAAATCGAAATACACAAATTTAATGTAGGATTATAATTTCCAAGCTCAATCAAATTTATTGTTTGTCTTGTAACTCCTACAATTTTTGCTAATTCTTCTTGTGAAAGGTCAAGTTCTGCTCTTGCAGCCTTCATTTTTGTATTTTTCATCCTACATCACCTCATTTCTTTTTTGATTATATCATATACTTTACAATTTGTCAAATATATATTACATTTTGTAAGATGGTATTAGAGAGGCTTTTATTAAGTTAGCCTTTAAAGTAAGTACAAAACACATGCAACTCGCTTCACTCAAACGAATATAAGAAACTTAACCTTGTTGTCTAAGCCAATAAAAAATTGAACAGTTTTAAGTCATATGCTTCTATAATTTTATGCTAGTATATTTATTTTATAAATTTGTAATTATATAAAATTTATATATCCATATAATAAATGCAATATAGTAAATACTATCGTTGGAATCATTGATATCCAATTTTTAATTTTAATTTCATAAAACAAAAATGATAAACAAGGAAACAAGCATAATCCAATAATAACTATATTATTAACTATACCTAAATAGTATAATACCCAACACAAAAAATATAAAACAACACTTATTATTTCATAAATACCAAATTTATTATTTTCGTTTTTAGAAAAACATAAGAATATTATCATTACAACTTGAAATATACTTGCAACTAAATCTATTATTGGAGTAATTGATTCTGTTCTTAATATATCATTTGGTGCTTTTATCATAAACCATATAAAGTTAGGTATCATTATTATAAAAAATAATAGCAAACCATATATATTAAACTTTATATTTTTCACATAATCATCTCACTTTCAATTACTTTTTTCTTTTCTTTTTTGTTATTATATTTGTAATTATAATAAACAATACAGAAAATATCAATAAAACACCCATGTTAGTAAGTATTGGTTTTAATGTTTCAAGATTAATTATTTCCAATGTTTTTACAATCTCATTTGTTTGTATATACCAATATGATGGTAAAATATGAGCAATTTTTAATATATTGTCTGGTAACCATTCCACTGGTACAAATGCGCCACATAAGAAACTAGATCCAAGTCCTACTACATTTATAATTCCATTTATTGCATTCTTATTGTTTATTAAATTTCCTATTAAAAATGCTATTGTTAAGCTACAGATTGAAAATACAAAAGAATTTATTATTAAAATTAGTCCATGTACTCCAAACATTACCTTTCCAATTAATATAAAACTCAAAACAACATAAAATACCCATAGTATCATTATTAGTATTCCGTTAGCTAAAAGTAATTGTCTATTATGTTTTTTATAATTCATACTACTTATAATTGTTCTTTTTCTTATTTTTTCTTCTCTAAAACTAGATAATATTAAACATATCAAATATACACATCCTGCTAAAATAGTGTAATTTAAAAAGTTGTAATAAAAGGTTGCTCTAGATAAATTGCCTGTATCTAACTTTGATGTTACTTCTATTTGTGTTTCTTTTGATAAAGTTTCATTTATTTTGCTTATCAATTCTTCTTCATTTTGTATCTCTTTACGATATATATTTGCTACTTTTATATAACGAGTAAGTATCATTTCTGCATAAGAAGATTGATAATCTCCAGTACTTTTTATTTCAATTTCTGGATTTAATCCATTCAAAAAATCTTTACTATAATTTTCTGGTATATAAATAATGTAATTTACGTCTCTATAAAATAGTGCATCATTTCTTGCTTCTTCTGTGTCTTTTATATCTATTATATTACAATTATTTTCAATATAATTTACTAAATTACTTGTTAGTTTTCGATTTTCGTCATTATTTACAATTAAAACATCTGGCTTACTTGCAACAAAACTCATACTATTTTCACTTGTTTGCATATTAAATCCTGCAAATATTATTAGTATTACGGTATAAAGGAGAATTGTAAATTTATATTTATTTACTATTTTAAAAAATGTTTTAAATACTGTCATATTTCTGCCTCCTTAGACTAATATATGAAATCACTATCATAATACCAGAGAACACTAATAAACTTACTAAGTTAAAGTAAAACCTATCTAATGTGTCATAATAATATAATGAATAAAATCCATCAGTTATCATATTGGCTGGATTTATTTTATTTAATATTGGTACATTTTTATCAACAATGTATTTCATAGTAATTCCCATCATTCCTGATAAGAAACATCCAAACATTGTTGTTGCAATTAATATTCCTGTTTTTGTATTTTCATTTGTTTTAAATACTGTTCCTACTACTAGTCCCATTGATAGTCCTGCTAAACTTCCGATTATACCTAATAAAATAATTAATGGTAAATTATTGCCATAATCTACTTTTAATACAAATATGGTATAAATAAATAATAAAGCAAGACCAATTAGTGCTATCAAATAACTTGCAAGTACACTACTAAATACTAACTTTAATTTGCTAATTGGTGCAACAGCTACTCTTTTTCCTTTACTGCTCATATTCGCTAAATTTTGATTAATTGCTACCATTCCAAATATACCACCATATAAACACGCCATTGCAATTAATGTATAAAATTCTATCATTGTATAACTTAAGTTATTATTTGATATATTTTTTAAGTTAACTTCTTGATTTTGCACTTCTTCTATAATGTTTTCGTACAATTTTTCATAATTCAAATTCACATTTCCTGCCATAATTTGCTCTTCTATATCGCTTTTAGCTGTAGTTTCAACAATTTGGGCAGTCTCTCTAATTTCTTCTACTACATATTTAAAAATTGTTTCATTAATTCCAGATTCTTTAACTATTATTTTAGGAAAATCATCTTCTATTTTTAAATAACCAATTATTTCTTCATTTTCTAGTAATTCTTTTGCTTTTTCTTCTGTTACATATTGTGTATTAAACATTCTATCTTCATTTGATTCTTTGCTTAATTCTTGAAAAGATTTTTTCAGTATCTCATCATTTTTAAATTCTTCATTATCAATGATTGCAATGTCTATAATATCTAACTTTTCACTGCTTTCAATATTAGAAAATGCCATATTAAAAAATGTTCCAAGAATAATAGGAAAAGCAAAGGTCCAAAATATTAGTGCTTTGTTTTTAAAAAGTGTTTTAAAAGTATAAATAAAATTATGGATAAACATTAATCTCTAAGCTCCTTTCCTGTAAGTTCTAGGAATACATCATTTAACGTTGGTCTTTCTGAATAGATTTTGCTATATTTAATTTTGTTTCCTTTCAAATATTCCATAAGTTCTACAAGATTGTTTTTCCCTTTTGTATATGTAACTAGTAACAAATTATTAGTATATTTTACTTCATCTACATTTTTTGATTTTTTGATTTCTTCTATATATTTTTCTTGTAATTCATTTATTTCAACTGTTATTTTTTCTTCTATTTTAGCAAGTTCTTTTAATTCATCACTTGTTCC
>CALXVA010000081.1 GCA_944391835.1 uncultured Clostridia bacterium
GTAATAATAGGCTCGTGGGTATTTTCTACAATAATCCATTCTGATTTAGGCTGATTCTTCATCTTTTTAGATTTGTAGCTAACCTTTCTATTATAGCCTTGTACCAAATTACCAATATAAACTTCGTTTTTTAATATTTTGCTAACGGTAGATTCACACCAATAATCAATATTTTTGCCTTGATTTTTAAAATTTATTCCTTGTGATTGTTTATATTTAGTAGGTGTTAAAATTCCTTTATCATTCAGTATTTGAGCAATTTTGGTAACACCATTTCCTTGTTCATAAAGGTTAAAAATTAATCTAATAACATCAGCTACTTCTGTATCAATAACAAGTTTATTTTTATTGTCTGGACTTCTTTTATAGCCATAGCAGACAAAAGAGCCAATATGTAATCCTTGTTTTCTTTTACTATCAAATGTTTTTCTAATATTTTCTGATAAATCCTCTAGATACCATTCATTAACTAAACCATTAATTTGTCTGGATTTCTTATTTCCTTTGTCTAAAGTATCAACATGATCTACAGGACTTACAAACCTTATATTCCACTCAATGAATTTATTGTGCAAATATTTTTCAACTATTTCCATATCACGAGTAAATCTACTTTGTGTTTTGCATAGTACAATGTCAAATTTATGGTTTTTAGCATCTTCTAGTAACTTATTAAATTCAGGTCTTTCACTGTCGATTCCAGAATAGTCTTCATCACAGTAAATATTATAAATATCCCAACTCCTTTCTATTGCATAATTAATTAGCATAGATTTTTGATTTTGGATACTTTCGCTTTCATCATTTTCATGAAGCTTGTCATCATCTTCACGAGAAAGCCTACAATAAATTGCCACTTTCATAAGTTTACCCTCCAATCGGTAAACTACTTATTTTGTACAACCACATTATACAGAAATAAGTAGTTTTAATCAATGCTATTCGCAAATTCTTTTACAATTAATTTATTAACAATTACTTGTATATATTTTGTAATATCATCTACATTGTCATATTTATTTTTCTCAATAACATTAAAATTAACTTTTTCACACATAGCAAGTTCCTCCTTTTTGGCAGGAGTCCTAATACTCCTGTTATATTAATTTGTATTCAAAAGGGCTTGTATTTGTGCAAAAAAGCAAAAAAATAAGAAAAGCGTGCGTTAGCGAAAGCAAAGCTTTCGACGCACACATGTGCATTTCGCTTCGCGAATATGCACAGCCCAAGGTAACTTAACCTTGTTGTATAGTCAAAATCTTCGATTTTTCCTATACAATAAGAAAAGTTCCAGTTGTCTTGTGCTTCGCACAGACCTTTAATGGTAACTTTTCTTGTTATTGCGAAAAAATTACATTTTTTCTTCGTAATAAAGCCCTTTTTAGTTTTAAAATAATTAACATTTAATTTTCCTCATTTCTTACATAGAAAATTCATTATTTACTAAAACAATAAAAGTTTTTATACTTTTGAGTTGTAATAGGTATATTCATATTGATAATCTTTGGAACATCATTACAAACTTTTATACCTTTACTTAGTCTTAAATTTCCATTTTTATCTCTGTGATAAATACTAGAATTATATTTTGCAAAAGTATAATCATTCATATAGCCACTAAAATAAGATAATTCTAATGAATCTTGATATTGCAATGCTTTTAATTGCTCATAAGAATTATCTTCTTTCTTTGATCTGACATAATTTTTAAAATATTCTTTCATATAGCCTTTTCTTGTAATAGCATTTTTATCTTTACGAGTCTGTTTTTCTTTTTTACATCTACTATCACTATTAACTACTTTTGAAACATATTGTTTGCTAACACCTACTATGTTAGCAATATCCTTTTGCTTTAAATGTTTATTATAGTATAAATCTAAAATATTCTCTTGATTATTCAACTTTAAAAGCCTCCTTCCTTTATTTAGTTGACTTTTTGTTTGTAAGTTTTTAAACATAAAAAATCTATTAGTTATTCTTTTAATAACTAAATTAAATAAAATTTCCTTAAAACTTGACAACATTTATAGTTGGTAGTACAATAATATTGTAAACACATTTTAAAATACTTCTTGATATTGTCAATATAATATTAACATCATAGCCGTTATTTGTCAACACATTTTAAATATATTTTTAATATTTTTTACAAAGATAAATTTTAGGGGGAAATATTTATGAGAGAATTACCTCGTGGAACGATTGAGGAAGGTTTTTATTTATGGTTTAATTTTGAAGAAAAAGAAGAATATTATGCGACACCATTATATTTATATAATGTAAATAGAAAGAGAATAGATAAAAACATAGAAACAAGATTATGTTTAGAATTGGAAAAAGATATATCTAAGACAAAATTAAATAAGAAAAAAGAAATAGCAAGGCAGCCTGCCACTATCTATATTCATTATGTAGAAAGTCTAGGTTCTATTCTAATTAACTTTTTAAATGCAGATTTTACTACTTATGAAACTGCATATAATACTTTCTTTTATGCTTATGGATATGAATTAATAAAAGAATATGTACCATATCAATATACTAAAAATAATGAGTTTATTGATGATATTGAATTTAGAAAGATTATAAAAGACATATATGACACAAGTAGTGATAGACTTATAGAATGGCAAGATAACTTTAAAAAATGTGTAGATTTCGTTTACAATTTAAATGGAAATGAAGATTTAAAAGAAGAAAATAAATTATCAAAATTTATTGCTTTTACAATAAAAGATAGCGATTTCTATACATATTCACAAGGAATAGAAGTAATAACAGATAATTACATAAACATACATAACAAGCATCATTATGATACTTTAGAGAAATTAATAAAAGAAATAGATAATAAAAATCAGGAACTAGAATTACACAATGTTTATACAAGTAATAACTTAACAAGTATATGTTTTATGGTATTAGACCAAATTGTAAGACATGAAAATTTACAAATTAAAACTTGCTTAAATTGTGGCAGATATTTCATACCAACTTATAGACAAAATGAAATATATTGCGATTTAGCAAATGTAGATAAAAGCCCTACTTGTAAAGAAAAAGGTGCAGGAGAACAATATAGGAAGAACTTAGAGAATAACAAAGTACAAGCTCTTTATAGAAGAATATATCAGCAAAAGTTTATGACTGCATATAGGAACAAGGAAAGTAAAGCTATTCAAAAAGAATTTGACAAATGGAAAAAAGAAGCTAAAGATAAAATTAGTAAAATAAAAAAAGGCAAACTTACTGAAGATGAAGTTTATAAGTGGTTAGTAAAAAATAAATAAAAAAACATGATTAGAAATGAGGAAAGTAAATTGAATAAAATAGAAATAAAACCTACTACAGAAAATGTAATAGAAATGCTTGATAAAAATGCAATAGGAAGAAATCAATACATAAGTGCGTTTTTAGAAATGTTAGATAACATAGGTGATAATTTTACCATTTTTATAAATGGAGACTGGGGAACTGGAAAGACCTTTTTTGTAAAGCAAGTATATACATTATTAACTTATTATAATCAATACATCAATAATGAAGTAGAAAATTTTAGACCCAAAATAGAAAATATTTTAAAACAAAATGAATTTAAAGACTTAAAATTAGAGAAAAACTTTGTACCAATATATTATAATGCTTGGAGTAATGATTCTCATATAGATCCTATAAACTCAATAATATTTAATATAATAAAAGAACATGATATTTTAAAAGATTATCAAAAAGAGTCAACAGATGTTATTAATAAAATTGCAAGCGTATTAGATATGTTTAATATTTGGTCAAATGGGAGTGTTAAAGAATTAGTAGATACATTTAAAGGAAAAGATATAATACCAGAAATTACAACAATTGAAAATTTAAAAGATACCCTTAATATACTATTAGATAAGTTATTAGCTGAACGTGGTGATAAATTAGTTATATTTGTTGATGAATTAGATAGATGTAATCCTCTTTATGCAATAAAATTGTTAGAGAGAATCAAACATTTTTTTGATCATGAAAATATAATATTTGTTTTTTCTGTAAATATAAAAGAATTAGCAAATACTATTTCTAATTATTATGGACAGAATTTTGATTCACATAGATATCTTAACAAATTTTGTGATTTAACAGTTGATTTGGCCCAAATAGATATAACTAATTTTATGAAGTTTTTAGGAATGGAAAAAAACTCATATTGGTTTAATGAAATTGTGTTTGAATTTATTAATATATATCACTTTACCATGAGAGATTGTATAAGATATTATCAATTATTAAGTGTAGTAGAAGAATTTTCAAATACATCTACACGTTTTAGATTTGGAGAGGAAAATGGTAAAGAATTAATTAAGGTTTTCTTTTTACCAATATTACTAGGTATTAAAGTAATTGATTTAAAACTATACCTAGATATTATAAACGGAAACGGATATAATAAATTTTTTGAAGTTATCAATAAAATAGATGTTGCAAAAGAAGGATTAAACTATTATATGAATAAAGATACAGACGGGAAAATTTCAGATGAAAGTTTTAAAAAGCAACTCTTAGATATGTATAATGCAATATTTAATCATAAAAATGATTATAAGGAATATAGAAATAGCCAAATTACATTAGATAGATATTCATATAATTATCTTATGGAAGTATTAAGTTTATTAAGAAAGGGTCTAAAATATAAATAAAATGGTTATGCGTTATATAATAAAATACAGTATAACCATGTTGTTCTTTTGGAAAAGTCAAATTTGCAATTTATGTTAATTTGTAGTATAATGTACATAGGTACTTTTGTACTAATAATTTATAAGATGCTATGTATAGCAGAACGGAGGATTTTCTATGTTAAAGCACTTTGTTGAATTTTCGTATCCTGGCATTTTTTTTAGCGAATACTCTCATGAGGAAATCGCAGAGCGGAAGCCTGAACTGGTAACCGTTCCCAAGGAGGCATTTGCCTACCGTTTCTTTGATCAGGTACAGACTGTTGTTGAGGGAGAACTGTTGACAGGAGAGCGCAAAAACTATTCTAGGTATACTTACTTTGGTAAGGTATACACTCTGGAAGAGGTTAAGAAAGAATTTCCTGAGTATACTACTCTCATCAGCAACATGGAATGTAACGGATGGAACAGAGTCGTTAGGACTCGTAGAGGCAACTGGCAGCCTCTCGAAGAAGGTGACACGGTTATAGAGTAATGGCTCATAGAGCCCTCTAACAAAGAGGTGGGGAGAAAGTGATAATACACACTCCCTACTTCTTTGTTTTTATATTATCTTTCTAAGCCCCATTCTTTTTCTCTTTCTTCATGTTCTAATTGTTTTACAGGGTCAATAAAAGTACGGGTTTCTTCTTGAAAATCCTTAATTAATTCTTTAGATTCGCCTAAACCTAATTTCTTGCAAATCCAAATTATAAATTTATCAACAGTTTCATAAAACTTATCAATAATTTTGTATAAACGATTATTTTCTTTCTCTAATTCCCTAATTTTACTTTTATATTTATATTCAATGTTAAATTCCTTATTTTGAAATTCTTGTTCTAATTCAGTTTTTCTATTATTGTAATCAAAATCAAGATTACTGCTTTTTCTTTTATATTCATTTTCCAAGTCATTAACTTTATTATTTAATTTCTCATTATCTGCAATTATAGAATCTCTTTCTTTTTGGTATTTTTCTGCTTCGCCAATGACTTTTGATTGTTTCGATAATTCTTTATGCAATGCTAAGTTATCTTTGTATAATTCTTTAATTAATTCATCTTTAGGTTTTATAATTTCTTCTAATATTTTCTCATCTCTCTTTCGTGAGAATTTACTAATATCAGTTAAATCTGGAACGTTTGGTAGTTCTAGTTTTATTTCATTTAAAATTTTTTTAGTATTATCATAGTTTGTAATCTTTTTATATTCTTCTACAGTATAATGCTTTCTATTAGTATCCTCTACAGACATACCTCTTTCTAGGTCAAAACCTTTTGATTTTACATGATTAAAATAGGCGTCTTGTAATTTTCTGTAACTATCTCGACCTTTCCAAAAATCTCTGCTACAGATTTTATCAATATTATTGCCGTCTTTATCTTTTGTATGGACAACAGGAACAAACATTAAGTGCATGTGTGGAGAACCTTCATCTAAATGCACAACTGCTGATATTATATTCTTTTCTCCAAGACTTTTGTAATTGCAGATAAATTTATAACATTCATTAAAATATCTTTTTGTTTCTTTTTCTCCAATTTTATCAAAAAAAGCTTGGTCAGAAGTGAACACCATTTGGCACATTATTATACTATTACTACGAAGATGACCTTGTAAATTATTCTCTTTCATATATTTATCAAATTCTTTTGTATATGTTAGTTTGTTTTTCTTAATATAATAATTCAAATGTGT
>CALXVA010000082.1 GCA_944391835.1 uncultured Clostridia bacterium
CAAAAAGGGGGAATTTTTACACCCATAGCTAGAAGCTTTTAGAACCCCCTGTAAAACAGGGGGTTTTCTTTAGCCAACAACAGAACCCCCAACTTTAACTAAAAAGTCGGGGGTTCTGTCTGTTATTCGATGCCAACCTTAAAAGTTATAGCTTTTGAGTCCCATTTAGTAGCCTTGAAATCAACTGTAGCTATAAAGCCGTCTTCTCGTTCTACAACTTCCTTTAGCTTTATATATATAATACTTATGCTATACTTTCGAAGTAACTTACTCAGATTATACGTTTTTTCATATGCATACCTAATTTCGTCTCCATCATAAAATGAGTATACTTCAATTGCCTCATATTCTCCTTTTTTTGTTTTTTCATCCATTAAGTCAAGAAGCCAATCAAAGATTTTCTCTGCTTCTACATTAAGCTCATTTTCGAGACTCTCAAGCCTTCTTCTACGAACCTCTTGTGCCTTTGTCATAATGTCTCTCCTTTGCTGTTTTGTATTCCTTTTAATTCAAAAGGAATGTATTATGTGTACATTAGCAACTGCTAACTATTTATATTATATCAACTTTATGTTAATTTTTCAAGTCCTACTCTACATTCATCTCTGCTTTTACCTTATCAGGCAATTCACTTGCTTGAACCTCTCTCCAATTTACCACTCCTCTAAACTGCATTACTTCCACTTCTAAATATGCTCCTTCTCTTAGTTCTCTATCTGTTTTAAATTGGATTTCTTTTGATTTTCCATTTTTGTTGTATGCAGTTAAAGTATATTGATACCTCATATCGTCGGTAGTAGAAATCTCCTCTATTTTTGTATTATCTATTTTAGTATAGTACAAATCCTTATGTATAACTAAAATGTAGTATGCACCTACAATTAAAGCAATTACAATAATTACTGCAATAATCATTGGTATTTTTTCTTTAAAACTTTCCATTTTTCAATTCTCCTCCTTAATAATATTTTTACTACCCAAGTACGTCGCCAAGAAATACACTCCGTAAATTGCTCCTATAATGACAGCTGTTACTATAACTGAAGGCATTAGTTCGTCTGGTGATGCTAGTACTTCTAGCATTGATAAAATAAATTTAATTCCAAATATAGAATGTACCATTGCTAGAACTAAAGGCATCATAAAGAAAATGAATATTTGTCTAAATAATGCTTGGTTTATCATTTTCTCGTCACAACCTATTTTTCTAAGTATCGTATATCTTTGCTTGTTGTCGGAACTTTCTGTAAGTTGTTTTAATGCTAAAATAGCTGAGCTTGCAATTAAAAATACAATACCTAAATAAATTGCAATAAATATAATAATTGTTGCTAAGCCTTTACTAGACTCTGTTACACTAATTTTAGAAGAGCCGTCAAGGTCTATTCCTTTTTCTCTAACATTTTCAAAAAACTCTGTATCACCACTACCAATTAACGTACTTTCTATCTCTTGCTTTTCCTCTTCTGTTTCTGCATTATAATTTGCTACTAATAAATGCTCTTGTATATTTTCATTTTCTAATTCAAAATTGTCTGGTACTAATATAATTCCAGCATTTATTTCAGTTGTCGCAATATATATAAAACCTTCTTTACATTCATTATATTTTGAGTGATATGTCTTTCCATTTATCTCTATATTTGAATTTGTGCTTAGCATCTGATTTCTTATATTTGTCATTTGCTCATAATTACAAACTACAATGTATTCATCATCATTTAAGCTATATTGTTCCTCTCCATAAAGTTCTGCAATTTTGTTATAGTCTGATATTTTAACTATAGGCTCTGGCATATCATAAGAAAGCATTGAATACTGACTTTTTGTAGACTCATAATACTCTCCTAAACTGTCTGCCAAGGTCCATTCTGATAGTGCATAAATTGGAATTTCTACAATATCTTTTAAATTATTCATATCGTAGCCATTTGTTTCAAGTGTATAACTTACTGGGTGCCTTGAATCTTCTATTTGTTCTTCTGAATAATATATAGTTTTTCCACTATATGAACTTACATAGCTTTCTGGTAAAAATGCTGGTTTGTATAGGTTTACATCTACTGGTGTAAATTTAGCTAGTTGTGAATCTAATGCTGATTTTATTGATAAACTACTAGATAATACACTAATTGTCATAAATAACATCAAGCAGATTATACTCATACTTGCTATATTGGTATTGATTTTATTATTTAATTGTCTCAATACAAACATATTTGTTCCTTTTAAGTAAATGCTTTTTCTTGTTTGTATAATTCTTAATATAAATCCAGATAATGACCAGAATACTCCTACTGTTCCTACTATTCCCATTAGAATTGGTTTTATTAGCTCATCACCTGTTTGTAATTCATATACTCCTCCTGTTACTAAGTAGTATGCATATCCTAATATTCCGGCAAGATAATAAAAATACAATTATTGAAATGACTGGATTTTTTATTTTTACTTTTTCATTCTTTCGTACAGCAGTTAATAAATTTATTAGTTTATATCTTGAAACGGTTAGAGTATTAAACACTATTACTGCTACGTACATTACTGCAAAGTAGATACAAGTTTTTATGCAAGCGTCTTTAGAAAAGACAAATGTAAATTCGGTCATATCTGCTTCAAACAGTTTTGCTACAAGTATGGACATAAATTGAGAGGCAAATACACCTACAAAAATACCTACAATTAAAGATAAAATTCCAACTAGTATAGTTTCTAGCAAAATAATGCTAGAAATTTGTCTTCTTCCCATACCTAGTGTCATATATATTCCAAACTCTCTTTTTCGCCTATTTATAAGGAAGTTATTTGCATATACAATTAGAAAACCAAGTATTATTGCTATAAATATTGAAATCATTCCAAGTAACTCAATCATAAGCCTTATCATTTGTCTTGTTGATTGTGATACTTGAAACATTGCCTGTTGGCTATCCAAAGAGTTGAACATATAGAAGATTGCTACACCTAGTACTAATGTTAAAAAGTAAATTGCATAATCCTTGAAACTTTTTTTCATATTTCGTATAGATAACTTAAATAACATCGCTTAAGTCACCTCCAAGAAGTGTTTGAACTTCTATAATCTTTTCAAAAAATTGTTTTCTAGTATCTTCACCTTTTATAAGTTCATTAAATAGCTTTCCATCTTTAATAAATATAATTCTATCTGCATAACTTGCCGTAAAAGCATCATGTGTAACCATTAAAATTGTTGCCCCCAACTTTTGATTTAAGCTTTCAAATGTTTCTAGTAATTGCCTTGCAGATTTACTATCTAATGCTCCGGTTGGCTCATCTGCAAGCACTATTTTAGGATTTGTAATGATTGCCCTTGCTGATGCCACTCTTTGCTTTTGCCCACCAGATATTTGATATGGATATTTATTTAAAATTTCAGATATTCCAAGTTTTTCTGATACCTCTTTTACCTTTTTATCAATCTCCTTTGGATTTACTTTTTGAATTGTTAAGGCTAGTGCTATGTTTTCGTAAGCTGTTAGTGTGTCTAACAAGTTAAAATCTTGAAAGATGAATCCTAACTCCTCTCTTCTAAACTTGTTTAGCTTATTGCCTTTTAATTTTGTTATGTCTTGGTTGTTTATAATAATCTTGCCTGCCGTTACTCTATCTATTGTAGAAATGCAATTTAGAAGTGTTGTCTTGCCAGAGCCAGATGCTCCCATTATGCCAACAAACTCTCCCTCTTCCACATTAAAGCTTATTCCAGCTATTGCTTTAGTTAAATTAGATTTATTACCATAGTATTTTTCAATATTTTGAACCTCTAATACATTGCTCATTGTAAAAACTCCTTTCTGATTTTGGTAATTCACAATTTTAATTGGTTTGAATAGAATTATATATTTTTTCTTTTTTGAAGTCTTAAGGTGGGGACCAACAAGTTTACAAACTGTTAAACGAAATATATATTTTCGTTTGTACAGTTTGTACGCTGTTGGGGGACGTAAAAAAAGAAAAAATATATAATTCTATTCTTTTAAGTTAAATTGTGAACCGTGATTATATTTTAAACAATTTTTCACTTTTTTTCCATTCTTTTTAATTACATTAAAATTACATTTTCGTAAGATAGCAGAAACATACACATTATACAGATTATTTTTATTATTTTTAGCAAAAAAATGGAGATGCATTCTTTTAATGTATCTCCTATTTAAAATAAATTTCTTCAACCCATTATTATATATTTAATCCTCAATTTCCTCAAAGCGATATTTTTGATTTACATCTGGATATCTCTTGTGGTCAACCTCTGATAAGAACATATCCAATGGTCGTGCATAAATTCCATCTTTATGATTTGTATTACCGTTGTTGTCCATACAACGATACACAACTAAATCTTCTCCTGTTTCGCTATGCTTAGCAACCGTAATTACTAAAGCTCTTGAGCCTTTAAAATGTCTCCACATTGTAAATGGTTTTACTATTCTCTCTTCCATAACTTTTTCTCCTACTATTACATATTTTTTTCAAGTATATCATAAGTTGTTCAAATGTACCATATTTTTGTATATTTTTTATAAAGGAAAACCTATAAATTAGTTATTTCAATTAGTCTAGGACTTTTTTTACAAAATGAGTCCATTTCCATTTGCAAATTAGTCAACATAATTACGAGAGAGTGACAATTTTATCAACTGCCACTCTCTCATTAAAATCACACAATTTTTTTGCTTTGATGTTTAAGCTTTACTTTTACTTTTATTTTTTACCTTAAATTTGCCAGTTTATGCTACTTTAACCACATCTGCTCCAAAAGGTGCTAAGGCTAACTTAGCAATTTTGAAGTATTGTAATCCAAGTGGTATCCCAATTAAAGTTACACAACAGATACAACCGAGTAAAAAGTTTTCTACTGCCATGGGAATACCGAAGAAAATAATCCAAATTACATTTGCTAGGAATGATGGAACTCCTCCACCATATACTACTTCTTTACCAAATGGTGCAAATGCCAAACTTGCGAATTTGAAACATTGCAATCCATAAGGAAGTCCTACAAAACTAATACACCAGATTATTCCAGATAATGTCCATGAAAGTCCACTAAGAAAACCTCCACAGATAAACCATAATAAATTACCTAAAAATCTCATAAAGCACTCTCCTTTTAAGCATCAAATTTTTTTGTGTGATTTTTTGCATAGTTACTAAACTGTTTTTGCAAAACCTACTAGTATATATTTTAATACTAATACTATAAAAGTATTTGTATGTACTATATTATATCAGTTTATTACTTACAATTCCATCATTTTTTCTTAATATTTTCTTACATTTTTGTAATTTATTACAATTCACAGCCAAAGTCTATTTCGTTCTTTTAAACAAAGTTAATATATTCAAAATTTGTGAGAATATGGAATGGAATGTGATTTGAGTGTAGAATATTAACTTTGTCTATAAAATAGAATCGGCTGTGAATTATAACTACATTTTATCTTTCCTTTATAATATTCTTACTACTAAAATACGTAATCAAGAAATAGCCACCGTAAATTACCACAATAAATATTGCTGTCATAATGATAGATGGTAATAATTGCTCATTTCCAAAAGTAGAAATTACATAACTACAAAATGTTATTCCAAATATTGAGTGAATTATTGCTACTAGCAATGGGAACATAAAGAAGATTGCTATTTGTCTAAATAAAGATTTATTTATCATCTTTTCATCTGCTCCTAATTTTCTAAGCATTGCATATCTTTCTTTGTTATCCGTACTCTCTGTTAATTCTTTTAATGCCAAAATTGCAACACTTGCTATTAAGAACACAATTCCTAAGTATAGCCCTAAAAATGTTACTAATGCACCAAGTCCAATACTTGCCTCGCTGATATCTACTTTACTATTTACATTTGGTAGACTATATTCTACTGAAAGTGGATTTTTTACCAAGCTTTTTATTTGTTCTTGTATTTCTCTTTGCTCGTCTAAAGAATCTGTGTAATAGTTTCCTATTATAGAGTTATATGAGCGTTCTTCTCCACTAACCACAGCATCTGGCACTATTATAATTCCTGAATTAATATGGTTACTTGCCATCTCTACAAAACCATATTGACACTCTTGATATTTTGGTTTTAGTGTATGACCAAATATTGTTAATTCTTGATTGTTGGCTAATGCTACATTTCTTATTGCTATCATCGCATCATAATCTGCTATTATTATATACTCGTCATCAGCTAATGTATATTCCTCATTCCCATAAAATCTTGCAACTTTGTTGTAATCGCTTATTGTCATAATCTCTTCTGGCATATTGTATGGTATCATTGATGTTGAATTATTTTTTATATACTCTAAACTATCTCCTAATGAATC
>CALXVA010000083.1 GCA_944391835.1 uncultured Clostridia bacterium
GAGGGGCATATGGACTATATATTATACTTACTAATATTTTGCATCGGTGCACTATTTGGTAGCTTTTTTACATTAGCCGTATATAGAATACCTATAGGACAAGACATAACACATACACGTTCATATTGTCCAAAATGTAAGCACAAGTTAGGATTCTGGGATATGATTCCTATATTTAGCTATGTATTCCTAGGTGGAAAATGCAGATATTGTAAAGAAAAAATAAGAATAAGATATTTGTTATTAGAAATATTATCTGGTTTAGTCTTTGTATTATTTGCCTTATCTGTAAAACTAAGTATATTTAATCTAAATTTAAAGATTATAATGTATTTAATTGTTGGTTTCCTATATTTAGCAACACTATTTATTATTGCGGGAATAGATAAAGAAAAAATAAAAATAGAAAAGCCAGTTCTTTTATTTGGCTTTATTTGTGTTGCAATATATATGATATATCTATATGTAGTAGAAAATGATTCTAGTATTTATAGATATGTTATCTATTTAATACTTTCATGTTTATTATTGCTATTTAGCATTGAATACTTACGAAAAAAAGGGCAAGATAGTTATCCAATAGATGTATTAATACTATCGATGCTGATGGTACTATATACATATGAAACTGTTTATATTGGTACAGTTATAATTACATTACTTGCAACATCATTACAATTACTTATATGTAAATTACATAAAAAACGAAGTAAAGTAGTAAAAAAAGTAAAAATACAGAATGAAAAAATTCCAATAGGATTCTATATGTGTGTGGCAAATATAATTGTCTTACTTTCGACAAACTTTATGGTATTTTATTTATAAATTTAGGTGATATGATGAAAAAAGTTATAAAAAAAATAAAGCTTAAGATAAAATCAGAAAAAGGTTTTACTATGCAAGATTTACTTGCTGGTTGCTTAATACTAACAATATTTGTTGGAACAATTGCTGGACTAATGACATATGTGTATAAAACGAATATACAAACAAGATTAATGGCACAAATGGTAAACTATGCAGTAGAAATATTAGAAGATATAGACAAAATTTCATATGAAGATGCTCAGAATAAAAATGGCAATTATTATAAAGATAAATTTTCAATTCCAACAGGATTTAATGTAGATTTACAATTTTCTGACTATGGCGAAGATCTTGAAGATGTTATAAAAATAGTAGATTTAACTGTAAGCTTTACATTTGATGAGGAAGTAACAGAATATAAAATACAAAGATTAAAAATAAAAGAAATGTAAATTAGTCTAGAGAGGGGGGCTTAAATTTTAATGCAAATAAAAACAAATCAAAAAGGTATAACTTTAACATCACTTGTGATATATATGATGGCTCTTACAATAGTTATGGCAGCCATGACTGCAATGAGCACTTACTTTTATGATAATATTGGCGAAGTATTAGATACTCCAAAATATTTAGGAGAATTTAATAAATTTACAATGTTCTTTGTGGCAGATATAAAGAACTATAGCTCAGCAACAGTTACAGATACCACAATAGAATTTGAAAATGGACCAACATATGTATTTAAAAATGGAGGTATATATAGGAATGATTTTAAGATTGCAGATTATATAATGAGTTGTACTTTTACAGAAGAAGAACCTTATAAAGTAGGAACAATAAGTAAGAATATTATTAATGTAAATATGCAAATCGGGAAAAATGAAAACAGATCTGTAGCACAAAATGTAGATTTTACCTTAAGATATTGGTAATAATCTTTATAAAAGTGTAAATAATATTAATATATAAGATAACAAATGAAAGGAGAAGTTCTATGGATGCAAGAAAAAGACAACCATTGGGAATAGAGCTAGTAAAAAGAGGAATTGTAACTGAAGAAGATATTGAAAGAGCTTTAGATTATCAAAAAGCAGAACCTAAGAAAAAAATAGGTGATATTTTAAATATTTTAAGATTATGCGACCCTTATGTGTTAATAAATGCAATGGGAGAAATACTAGATGAAAAAGCAATATATTTAAAAGAGTCAGATATAAAAGTAAATATTTTAGATTATATATCATTAGATATTGCTAGGCAATATAAAGCGGTACCTTTTGAAGAAGTAGGTGGAAAAATAAGAGTTTGCTTTGCAGATACTTCTAATAGAAGAGCTGTTGAGACAGTAAGACTTCTACTTTTAAATAAAGGTCTTATAATGGAAAAATATATTACTTTTGAGACTAATATTGATTTAATTCTAAACTCACTTGCAGGAAGTTCAGAAAGTATCGATGTTAATGCAGATGTTTCTGGATTTTTGGATAGTGTTATAAAAACAGCCATGGATAAAAGAGCAAGTGATATTCATATAGAACCAATGCAAGAAAATATGAGGGTAAGATATAGAATTGATGGTGTTTTAATTGATGCTGCTAATATAAGTAAAGAAAAACAAGCACAAATAGTAGGTAGATTAAAGGCTATATCAAACATGCATCAAGAAAAACAAGAGTCACAAGATGGTAGAATTATAATGTATCCAGATTATAATATTCGTGTGTCTTCGCAAAAGAATATATATGGAGAAAAATTTGTTTTAAGATTGCTTAAGAAGAATGCGGACGTAAAATCAATCTTCGACTTAGGATTTCCAAATGATGAGAAACTAGTAAAAGATGCATTTAATAAGAAAAATAGTATAACAGTTATAGCTGCACCAACAGGAGAAGGTAAAACTACCACATTATATAGTATTATAGATTATTTAAATAGACCAGAGATAAATATTACAACAATAGAAGATCCAGTAGAAATAAGAATAAATGGATTAAACCAAATAGAAGTAGATCCAAAGGTTACATTTGCAGAATCTCTAAGAACTGTTTTAAGACAAGATCCAGACATAATACTAGTTGGTGAAATAAGAGATCAAGAAACTGCCGAGATAGCTATGCAAGCTGGACAAACTGGACATTATGTTTTATCTACAATTCATACAATAGATGCAATAGAAGTAATAACAAGACTTAGAAAAATGGGTGTATCAAATTATGATATTTCTAGTACTTTAGCGACTTCAGTATCACAAAGATTAGTTAGAAAAATATGTCCATATTGCTCAAAAGAAAGAGAGTATACAGCACAAGAAAAAGAGTATATTGCAAAAGTGGGGGAAAAATATAATATCAAATTTGATTTAAATGGCAAAAAGACTTTTGATACTTTTGGCTGTAAAAAATGTAATAATACAGGATATCTTGGTAGAATTGGTATATTTGAAATTCTAGTATTAAATGATGAGTTAAGAACTCTTATAGTAGATGATAAATCTACAATTGATATAAGAAAAGTAGCATTAAAGTCTGGTTATGTTCCATTAGTTATTGATGGAATAAACAAGGTAATAAGAGGAATAACAAATATGCAGGAGTTAAACAATAAATTAGCTCTATATTAATATTTTGGAGGTAACCAATGATAGATATTGATAAAGTTTTAGATGCAGCAAAGGAAAAAGATGCATCAGATGTTCATTTAATATGCAACTTAAAACCTATGCTTAGAATTAGAAGAAATTTAATAGAATACGATTGCTCATCACCATTAACAGAAGATGATATGTACGACATTTATGACTATTTTGTAAGAGGTAATGTAGACAAAGACAATGTATTTAAACAATTTAAAAAACTTGATATGTCATATGAGTTTGAAGATATACGTCTAAGAGTTAATATTTCATTAGCAGATGATGTACCAATATTTACACTAAGACTTATAAAAAATGAATTGCCAACTTATGAAGAGTTAGGTGTACCAGATATAGTAAGAAGAATGACATATCAACCACAAGGTTTAATATTAGTTACGGGAAAAACTAACTCTGGTAAAACTACTACACTGAATGCACTAATAAATGAAATAAACGAAAATCAAAATAAAAAAATACTAACGCTAGAAAGCCCTGTAGAATACAAGCATACAAGCAAAAAATCTGTTATAGTGCAAAAAGAAATTGGTGCAGGAAGAGATTGCCTATGTTATAGTGATGGTGTAAAAAACTGCTTAAGAGAGGACTGCGATATACTAGTAATAGGAGAGATTAGAGATAGGGAAACAATGGAGGCAGCAATAGAAACAGCAGAAGCAGGACATTTAGTTATTGGTACACTTCACACCAAATCATGTGCAGAAACAATCGATAGAATGGTAAACTTTTATGAGATAAGAGATCAACAAACAGTTAAATATTTAATTTCTTCATTACTAAAACTTGTTATTTCTCAAAGACTATTGCCAGCAAAATCTGGAAATTTAGTGTTAGTTCCAGAAGTAATGGTTGTAGATAACATTGTTTCTGGTATAATAAGAAAAGAAAAAATAAGTGTCTCAGAAATAGAAGATGCTATTCAAAGTAACTTAGAAAAAGGAAGTATAGGTTTAATAAATTCAATAGCTGAATTATTTGTAGATGATGTAATAACATTAGAACAAGCTAAGGCACAGATAGAGGAAAAAAATATAGAAACATTAAATAGAACAATAATGCAATTAAAAATAAAGAAAGAAAAAATTAATAAAATAAATCAGTAATCAGTATTTTGTAGAAAGGAGAAAAAATGCCAGAATATATATATAGAGCAGTAACTTCAAAGGGACAGGTTGTGCGAAATAGAGTAGAAGCTGTAAATAAGAATAATCTTGTAAGAAAACTCAAAAGCAATGACTTGCTTCCTATAAGCATTGTACAAGTAGGGTACAAAAGTAGAAAATCTAAAGCAAACAGAAGAAATCTAATGGATATTGATGATATTATGAAAGAAGCTAATTCATCTAATATAATGCAAGGTAGAGTGAACGCAAAGCCTTCATTAAGGGAAAGAGTAAATTTAGCATTGTCAAGAGATGAAAAGATAACTACAAGAGATATAGTAATATTTACACAAAATTTCTATTTGTTGAAAAAAGCAAATTTTAATAATATACATGCACTAAGTACTATTATAGATAGTACGGAAAACCTATCATTAAAAGGTATACTACAAGATATTTTAGCCGGAGTTGAAGCAGGAGATTATATGTATACTACAATGGAATATTATTCAAATGTATTCCCATATATTTATATAAATATGATTAAAGTTGGTGAGTTATCAGGTTCACTAACAAAGTCTTTAGAGCAAGCGGTTAAATATCTTGAAGATGTAGATACTACAAGTGGCAGATTAAGAAAAATTATAATACCAAATGTTTTACAATTAATAGCAATAATAGGTATTTTGATTTTTGGTGTTGCATATATCATTCCTATGATACAAGAGGCTTTTTCAAGAGCAGGATCTTCTGCTACCTTACCACCAATTACTATATGGTTTGTAGATTTTTGTAATGGACTAATTAATGTCTGGTATATACCAGTAATTATAATTACAATAGTTACAGGTATTGTGGTATTATATGTAAATACACCGAAAGGTAAGTATAATTTTCACTATTTTAAATATAAAATGCCGATTTTCGGAAAATTAATATTTGCTATGGACTTCTCAAGACTTATGAGAGCAATGCTATTAAATCTAGAAAATGGTATGAGAATTCAGGAATCTTTAGAGGTTAGTAAAGCAGTTGTTAAAAATTATGTATTACTTTCAATTATTGAGACAGCTATAAATAATATATTGATTGGTGCTTCGTGGATAGAACCATTTGAAAATTCAGGACTTTGTTCATCAATGCAAACAGAAATGTTAAAAATAGGTATGCAAACAGATTTACCAGAAATGATGAGAAAAATAGTAGAATATATGGAAATGGATATAGATAACTTAATGCAAAAGGTTATGGCGGTATTACCACAAGTAGTATATTCTATAGTAGGTATCTTCCTAATCTTCCTAGTTGTCGTAATTATAGTTCCTTGTATACAATTGTATATGGGTACATGGCTATTCGATGCGGTAGATTTACCAGTATAAGTATGTTTTTTAATAAGATTTTTATAAATATAAAAGGCAATATGAATTTAAAAAATTTGTATTGCTTTTTTAGTGCTTACGTGTCACTGCAAAAATTTTCTAAATATAGTATTAAGTCTAGTCAATAGAATTAATCCTAGTTAATATGTATATTTCTCAAATTTTTTTGTTCCTTGGTGTCGCAAACATATAACCAGAATTAAAAAATAAATTTTTTAATTCTGCTCGTTTGCTCCAAATCGCACTCGCTTCAAAGAAGCTCGTTTGGTCGCTTACGCGTCACTGCAAAAATTTTCTAAATATAGTATTAAGTCTAGTCAATAGAATTAATCCTAGTTAATATGTATATTTCTCA
>CALXVA010000084.1 GCA_944391835.1 uncultured Clostridia bacterium
AATACTCCAAATACTGGATATATAAGAATAGTTTTTATTCCCTCTATACTACTTGGCAGATAACTGCATAACTTTTTCAAGCCCAGTACGATGTATCCTCCAACGAAACCTGCAATTAGTGCTCCCAAGAAGCCTGAACTTACTAAGGTAATATCTCCATTTGATAATGATGCAAATGTTGTACCTTGTACGGCTAAAATTCCACCGACAAAGCCAACAACTAATCCTGGCCTATCTGCAATACTCATAGCAATATAGCCTGCTAAGATATATAGCATTACATTAAATGCTGCATTTCCTACTGTTTTAAAGAAAGCTGCTATAGGTGTGTTCATACCGAAGTTTGAAGGATCTATTGAATAATCATCTAGCAAGAATGAAAGTGCTATTAAAATTCCTCCACCTACAACGAATGGTAACATATGAGTTACACCATTCATTAAGTGCTTATATATTTGAGTTCCTATTTTTTCTTTTCCCTCATTATCATCCATATTTGTATTTTTATTGTTTGAATGATATGTTTTAGCATTTGGTGATAATATATGTTCTATTAAGTCTTTAGGTTTATTTATTCCGTCTGCAACTTTTGAAGTTACTATCTTCTTGCCATCAAACCTTGATAAATCTATTTTTGTGTCTGATGCTATAATTATTCCTTTTGCATTTTTTATTTCTTCTTTTGTGAATTTGTTTTTTACTCCTGATGCTCCGTGCGTTTCTACTTTAACTTTATAACCTAATTGCTCACCCATTTTTTCTAATGATTCTGCTGCCATATATGTGTGTGCAATACCTGTTGGGCAACTTGTTATTGCTAATATATCATATTGGTTGCTTGAGCCCTTTTCTGCTCCTAGTTTTTCACTTTCTGCTTTATTTATACATTCTAAAAATTCTTTTGGAGTTTTTGCATTGTATAAAGCTTTTCTAAATTCTGTATCCATTAGTAGTGTAGATAATCTGCTTAAAACATCTAAATGCACATTATCTTCTGTGTTTGGTGCAGCTATTAAAAATAGCAATTTGGCTGGGCTTCCGTCTAAAGATTCAAAATCCACACCATCTGGAACTACCATTGCAGAAAGTCCTGGCCTTGAAACTGCATCTGTTTTACCATGCGGTATTGCTATTCCCTCACCAATTCCTGTGGTTCCCTCTTCCTCTCTTTTTAATACTACTTGTTTGTACTTGTCTTTATCTTTGATGTTTCCATTTTCCATCATTAAATCTACTAACTTATCAATAGCTTCTGTTTTACTATTTGCACTTGTATGTAGACTGATGGCTTTTTCGCTAAGTAAATCTGTAATTTTCATTTTTTTCCTATCATTCCTTTCTCAAGGCATAAATTAGTTTAAAAATAATTAAATTCAAAAATTGAACTTGTAATTATCCTCAACCATTTTCCCCTTTCTTTTGTATTTTTATATATAACTATTTTATAGTTAACTAAGTTTTTTATAGTTGATTAAAAATAGAATCAACCTCTTCTTTGGTTGCAAGATTTACTGAAAAAGCACTTGCACTTCCTGCTGACACTCCCATTTTTAATGCATATTCATAATCTTTAGTTTTATAATATCCTGCCAAAAAACCTGCTACCATAGAGTCTCCTGCTCCGACTGTATTGATAACTTGTCCTTTTGGTGCTTCTGAAAAGTATGTTTCTCCCTCTTTTGTTATAAGTATTGCTCCGTCATTTCCTAATGATACTAAAACATTTTGTGCTCCCATTTCTTGCAATGTTTTTGCTGAATTTATTATATCTTCTTTTGTATGTATATTACGTTTTACTGTTTCTTTTAATTCTTCTTTATTTGGTTTTATTAAAAAAGGTTTATATTTTAATACGTTTATAAGCAATTCTTGTGTAGAATCTACTATAAATGTAATCCCTTTTTCATTTAAAATTTCGCATATTTTTTCATATATATTATTATCAATATTTTTAGGTATACTTCCTGATAAAATAACAAAATCATCTACTGTCATATTCTGTATTTTATTCATCAATTCTTCAATATTTTCTTTTGTAATTTGTGGCCCCATTCCATTTAGGGCTGTTTCTTCCACACTATTATCGTTAACAGAACTAATTTTTACGTTGATTCTTGTTATTCCATCTTTTACTTTAACAAAGTCCGTTTTTACTCCTTGTGTTTCTAGTTTTCTAATTAACTCTTCTCCTGTAAATCCTGCTACAAAACCAAGTGCAGTATTTTCAATTCCTAGATTTTTTAGTACAATAGAAACATTAAGTCCTTTTCCACCTGGTAATATTGTCTCCGTTTTTGTTCGATTTATTTCACCAGTTTTAAAATTTTCTACCTGTGTTATATAATCTAATGCAGGATTGAATGTTATTGTATAAATCATCTTTCCCTCCTTATTTGGAATTCTATCATACCTAATTTTATTTTACAATACTTTTTCTATTTTTTGTAAATGTTCATTATTTGGTCTTTTGTAATTTTTCCTTGTCTTAAGATATGTGGTACACCATCTATTACTTGCACAATTGTAGAAGAGATTCCAATTTTACTAGGTCCATCATCTATATAGCAATCTACTTTTCCTTCAAAATCTTTCATAATATCTTCCATATTTGTTCCACTAGGTTTTCCAGAAATATTGGCACTTGGAGTTGCTATTGGAACTCCTGCATATTCTATTAGTTTGAGTGCAATTTTGTTTGATGGCATACGAACTCCTACTGTATTTGAATTTGCTGTAACAATATTTGGTACTGTATCTTTCTTCTTTAATATTATTGTGAGTGGTCCTGGAAAGAACTCTTTTATTAAAGCTTTTTCTGAATCTGTTATCTCTTGTGCGATGTCATTTATCATATCCATACTGTTTACTAATAGGCTTATTGGCTTATTTAATGGTCTTTGCTTTACTTCATATAATCTTTTTACTGAGTTTTCTTTTAATCCATTTGTACCTATTCCATATACTGTTTCTGTTGGAAATACTATTATTCCACCTTGTTTTATTGTTCTAGCTACTTCTTTTAGTTTTGTATAATCTATTTTTTCTTTAAAATCTAAATAATTTTGCATTTTTATTTATCATCCTTTTTATTAATATATTCTCTGAAGTGTTTCGTCTTTTTGCTATATATTATCATATTGTAAATTAAAATACTAGGATTTGTGGAAACTTTTATTGCTACTGCATTACTTAATAATGGGTTTGTAGAAATTTAGGTCTTAACTCTAGGTAATATGTATATTTAGAGAATTTTTGTAGTGACGCGTAAGCGACCAAACGAGCTTCTTTGAAGCGAGTGCGATTTGGAGCACCTCTCTTATGATAAAAAGAAAATTTATTTTTCTTTTTATCATAAGAGAGGTGCGACACCAAGGAACAAAAAAATTTGATAAATATACATATTACCTAGTTGATATTTCATACTACTCTACAAAACCATTATCAAGTAACACTGTAGCAATTTACATAATTTTTTCATATTATGTAGTATAACTTATGAATAGGAGGAAACAATATGTATAACAGATTCAGAGGTTGTAACTGTATGTATTGCAATAATAACAACAATCAAGTGTTGGAAGATGTATGTGATGATGTTTCAAATTATAATACAGCATCTAACAATAATTGCAATATGAACTGTTGCGAAATGAATAACTATGACTGTGGTTGTGGATTCGACACCGAAGAAAGTGTTTTTCCAAGTAACCCAATGTTAGCACAAAGTTATGTGCCAATTCAAACATTAGATAAAACTTTTACACCTTGTTGTGGGCTAAAAAATGGAACTATTTTTCCAGAATTAGTTAGTCCATATGAGCCATGTGATAGTATGAGATTTATAAACTATTTAAAAATGAGAAATACCATTGGAGAGGGGTGTAATGGATAATGGAGAATAATAATGATAATAGAAATTGTATGTGTAACAATAATATGCAAAATGATTGCGAATACGCTGTGCAAGGAATAAATGCAGCATTTGGATATAATACAGCTTCAGCTCTTAATGATGATTTGAACTGTTGTAACAGTTGTAATATGGATGAGTGTATGCAAAATAGAAACAGAGTAAGAGCTGAAATGATGAAGCAAATAAAATGTTTAAGTTTTGCTGTGGTAGATATTGCTCAATATCTAGACACTCACCCAGATGATAGAAAAGCAATATGTTTGCATAAAGAATATTGCAATCAATTAGAAGATTTGAAAGATAAGTATCAAAGAGTATTTGGCCCACTTAGTATATATTATCCATGCAACAAATGGAGATGGCTAGAAGAGCCTTGGCCATGGGAAAGGAGTGATTTTAATGTGGACTTATAATAAAGTATTACAATATCCAATAAATATAAAATGCCCTAATCCAAAACTTGCAAAGTTTATAATATCACAATATGGTGGACCAGATGGAGAACTGGCTGCTTCTCTTAGATATTTATCACAGAGATTTGCAATGCCAGATCAAAAATCAAAAGCAATATTGAATGATATACGGTACTGAAGAATTAGCTCACCTTGAGATGGTTGGAACTATAGTACATCAATTAACAGATGATGCATCTTTAGAAGAATTAGAAAAAGCAGGACTTGGCGCATATTACACAGACCATGGGGTGGGTTTGGAATCTATCCAAAAAGAATTTAACTAAATAAATGATTCAAAAAATTAAATAGTTCTTTTTCCTGAACTTTAAAAAATGAATTAGGATTTTGTCTTGAGCAAAATATGTATCTAACATAAATTGTATTATTTGTTTCAGAAACATAATAAATAATTCTATATTTTTCACAAATTCGTTCTCGATACTGCTTGTCCGAAAGTTCGGGGACATATCTACCAATGTAAGGCGAATCTTGTAAATCATAAATTGTATCATATATTTTATTAACTATTCTACTCGCATAATTTGCTGAAATATTATATGAATAGTCAAATATATCTGTAATTGCAGACTTTACATCATCCGATATTATTATTTGCATATTTCGCCTCCAATTCATTAATGTGTTGTCTTAATTCTTCTAATGTACAAACTTTACCATTTTTAATATCATCTTCACTTTCTTGAAGTTTGGCAAAGAAAAATAAATCATAAATAATATCATATAGAGTATTTTCTTGTACATTTACTTGATTTAAAGTTTTTTTCATAAAATCCATTAATATAACCTCCTTTTAATTTGGATTTTTATCTTCAAGCATTTCTTTTAGAGTTTCATAATTAAAATGCTTATCAGCACCAGGAATAATAGTTGTTTCATCTTCGCCATACCTTTTAATATATTCCATCATAAGTTTAAAAACCATTTCTGTTGGTTTTAATCCATCGAAATAATCATCAGGTACTGAATTAACAATATCTATCATTCTTTGTTTTACATCTGGCATATTTGTCAACTCCTTTCTTAAGATTTATAAATAGTATATCATAAAATTAAATTAATTACTACGATTTTAATGTGAAGAATTTGTAAAACTTATACAATATACTAGAAATTCCAATGAATAACAACATCCTGACTATTTTTTTGCTTGTCTTTTTCTCCAATTTCAATATAATCTATGAAACTATTTACAATGTCATAATTAAGTTCTTTAAAATCTTTAAAGTGATTAATTATTTTTTCTTTTTGTTCTTTTATAAATTTACTGTTTAATTCTTTTTCTTTTAAACTAGATAAATCGTTTTGGACTTTTTCTAATTCTTTTTGCTTTGCTGATTTATCAGATAGGAAAGAAGAGTTTAAATCATCAAATACATCTTCAGGGACTTTACCACTTACTTTGTTTAAATACAGTTCTTTTATTGCTTTATTTATATCTTCCATTTCTTTAGAAAGTATATCTATTTTCTTTTGTAATAACTTAGTTTTATTTAAGTTATTATTTGAAACAAATAAATCATCTGATATTTTATCAAAATTATAAAAAGCTAATATTTTTTCTCTAATTTTTTCGGTCACTAATACTTTTAAATTTTCATAACCAATAGAATGTGTAGTGCAAGTCCCATATAACTTTTTAGAGCCTTTACAAGAAAAATAAATGTAGCCTCTATCATTTTGGCATTTATAAAGTTTTGCACCACAATCTAGGCATACTAGCTTGTTTGCAAATAGATGTACTTCGCCATTTTTACATCTTCTTGTTTTGCTTTTGAAAATCTCTTGAACTTTGTAAAATTGTTCTTTTGTAATAATAGGCTCGTGGGTATTTTCTACAATAATCCATTCTGATTTAGGCTGATTCTTCATCTTTTTAGATTTGTA
>CALXVA010000085.1 GCA_944391835.1 uncultured Clostridia bacterium
CTTCATTGTATACTCTTAAGGTATATATTATTATGTCTCCATTTGAAACTTCAATAGGTTCTTTTGTATGTGTATATGTGTATTCACCATTATTGTTTGTAAATATCGGTATTCTGTTTTCTATTTCTTCATCATTTACACCTGTTATAAATTTTCTTAAAGCTAAGTCAAATGTCTCTATTTTCTCATTATTTATTGTTATTTCTATTGTGTTATCTACTACTTGTATATTTTTTGTCTCTCCACTTACCCTTTGTGCTGTTACTATGTATTCACCTTGTTCTATTACTACATCTACCTCTATACGTATACTTTCTAATAGTGGTTCGTATCCTTCTGGTGCTTTCTCCTCTGTTATTACATATATATGCCTTCCTTCTCCTGTTATTGCTACTCTTATTGTTTCTATTTCTCCTTGTGCATTCGTTTCTAGGTTACTATATGTATTTATTACTTCTCCTTGCTCATTTTGTTCTTCTATTCTAAAGATTGCACCTTGTAGTTTCTCTCCATCATCATTCTCTTTTATTAGTTTTAATTCATATACTCCTTCTGCTGGTGGTAGTATTAATTCTTCATAATCATCATCATCTTCATAGCCATATCCTCTTTCTGAGGTGCCTGGGGTGTAGTTGTTCTTTTGTTCCTCTGTTAAGTTTTCTTCTTCTGAATCTCTGTCTTTTATGTCTTCATTTCCGTCTTCATCTGCTACTTTGGTTATTTCTGCTATGTTCTTTAAGCTTTTCTCTCCTGTTCCTTTTTCTGCTACTACCTCGCACTCTATTTGTACATCTAAATAGTTTAGTGTAGTTCCATCAAATGCTGGTATTAGCTCACCTGCTAAGTAATCTGTTGTTATTGTTCCATCTCCATTGTCTACCCAACCATATTGTGCATTTATATTGCTATCTGCTTTTAATATTAGTCCATCTGGCAAGTAGTCTGTTATTTCTCTTACATAACCATTTATTTCTCCTTCGTTATATACTCTTATTGTGTATATTACAGAATCTCCTGTTTCTACTTCAAGTGGTGTTTTGGTATGTAGTTTTTCTGTTGTTGTTATTGTTCCATTCTCTAAATTTGCTAGAGTTTCTCCACCTATTTGTGGCTCTCTACTTACTTCTGGTGCTTCTCCATTTATTGACACTATGAATTTTCTTAATGCCATATCAAAGTATGTTACTTTTACTTTTTCTATGTCTATATCGTCTTCTTCATCTTGGTCATTATCTGGTGTTGAGTCTATGTCGTCTACTGGCTCTCCATCTTCATTACTATCCTCTGAAATTTCTGCTGTGTTTATTAGTATTCTATCAGAAGTGTTTGGCTCTGTTACTCTAAATGCTATTCTTACTTCTTTGTAGTCTGGTTCTGACATTATGTTTGGATCAAAGGCTTGTATCAAATTATTCCTTTGCGTTGCATCTTCTTGCGCTTTTGATAAATAGTCTGTTCTTATTGTTACTGCATCTGCTACATTTTCTGTAACTTCTCCGTTTGCATCATACATTACCCATCTATAGTTAATATTTGTTGTATTGTCTGGTATAAATTCTAAGCCTTCTGGTAAATCGTCTTTTATTTCTTCTACATATCCTGCTGTATTTCCTTCGTTATACACTCTTATTGTATAGGTTACTATATCTCCAGTTTGAACCACTACCGGTTCTTTTGTATGTGTATATGTATACTCTCCATTGTTGTTATTAAATACTGGATATCTATTTGTTACTGCCTCTTCATTTACTCCTGTTATGAATTTTCTTAATGCTAAGTCGAATAGTTCTATCTTTTCATTGTTTATTGTTATTTCTATTGTGTTATCTACTACTTGTATATTTTTTGTCTCTCCACTTACCCTTTGTGCTGTTACTATGTATTCACCTTGTTCTATTACTACATCTACCTCTATACGTATACTTTCTAATAGTGGTTCGTATCCTTCTGGTGCTTTCTCCTCTGTTATTACATATATATGCCTTCCTTCTCCTGTTATTGCTACTCTTATTGTTTCTATTTCTCCTTGTGCATTCGTTTCTAGGTTACTATATGTATTTATTACTTCTCCTTGCTCATTTTGTTCTTCTATTCTAAAGATTGCACCTTGTAGTTTCTCTCCATCATCATTCTCTTTTATTAGTTTTAATTCATATACTCCTTCTGCTGGTGGTAGTATTAATTCTTCATAATCATCATCATCTTCATAGCCATATCCTCTTTCTGAGGTGCCTGGGGTGTAGTTGTTCTTTTGTTCCTCTGTTAAGTTTTCTTCTTCTGAATCTCTGTCTTTTATGTCTTCATTTCCGTCTTCATCTGCTACTTTGGTTATTTCTGCTATGTTCTTTAAGCTTTTCTCTCCTGTTCCTTTTTCTGCTACTACCTCGCACTCTATTTGTACATCTAAATAGTTTAGTGTAGTTCCATCAAATGCTGGTATTAGCTCACCTGCTAAGTAATCTGTTGTTATTGTTCCATCTCCATTGTCTACCCAACCATATTGTGCATTTATATTGCTATCTGCTTTTAATATTAGTCCATCTGGCAAGTAGTCTGTTATTTCTCTTACATAACCATTTATTTCTCCTTCGTTATATACTCTTATTGTGTATATTACAGAATCTCCTGTTTCTACTTCAAGTGGTGTTTTGGTATGTAGTTTTTCTGTTGTTGTTATTGTTCCATTCTCTAAATTTGCTAGAGTTTCTCCACCTATTTGTGGCTCTCTACTTACTTCTGGTGCTTCTCCATTTATTGACACTATGAATTTTCTTAATGCCATATCAAAGTATGTTACTTTTACTTTTTCTATGTCTATATCGTCTTCTTCATCTTGGTCATTATCTGGTGTTGAGTCTATGTCGTCTACTGGCTCTCCATCTTCATTACTATCCTCTGAAATTTCTGCTGTGTTTATTAGTATTCTATCAGAAGTGTTTGGCTCTGTTACTCTAAATGCTATTCTTACTTCTTTGTAGTCTGGTTCTGACATTGTGTTTGAATCAAATGCATCTATTAAGTTATCCCTTCCTGTGCTATCCTCTTGTGCCTTAGATAAATAATCTGTTCTTATTGTTACTGCATCTGCTACATTTTCTGTAATTTCTCCGTTTGCATCATACATTACCCATCTATAGTTAATATTTGTTGTATTGTCTGGTATAAATTCTAGTCCCTCTGGTAAATCGTCCTTTATTTCCTCTGCATATCCACTTATTTCACCCTCATTATATACTCTTATTGTGTATATAACTATATCGCCTGTTTGAACTTCAACTGGTTCTTTTGTATGTGTGTATGTATATACTCCATTATTGTTATTAAATACTGGGTATCTATTTGTTACTGTTTCTTCATTTACTCCTGTTATGAATTTTCTTAATGCTAAATCAAACTTCTCTACAACTACCTTTTCAAAATCATCGTCATCTTGTTGCCCTGGAATATATGCATCTCCTCTGTTTATTTCATCATCTTTATAATTTGGTAAAGTAGTATCTGAAGGAATTGTAACATTGTCTTCTGTTGAGTCTCTATCTTTTGTAATGCTTCCATATTCATCTGTAAAACCTGTTATTTCTGCAATGTTTGTTAGTTTTTCTCCTGGAAGTGCTGTAGATTTTACCTTACATTTAATTCTTACACTTGTATAGTCTAAGTTTGTGCCATTAAATTCATTTATTAAATCATCAGATGTAATTTGTGTTTTTACTGTTCTGCCATCAGCTTGTAGTTGCCAGCCTTGCTGTGTATTAAAACTATCATTTACAAATTCTAAGTTAGCTGGTAAATAGTCTGTTATTTCTGTTACATACCCTGCACGCTCTCCTTCATTATATACTCTAATTTCGTATATAATTTCATCTCCTATTTCTACTCCTAGAGCTGTTTTTGGGTGATTATATATAGCTGTTGTGTTGGTTCCTTGTACAAGAGGTGATACATCTACACTTGGTTCTCTAGAGTAAGTTTCATTATCTATTTGTACTATAAATTTTCTTAAAGATAAATCAAAGTATTTTCCTGGTATTACTAAATCTTCAAAGTCATCGTCATCTTCTTGGCTACTATCTCCATAACCTGGTACATTTACATTATCAGGAGTTGAATCTCTATCTGTCATATCTTCTCCATCTGAATTTGTAGCTCCCGTTATTTCTGCTATATTTTTCAAACTTGTATCTGTATCTGTTACTCTTGCTGTTACCTCACATTCTATTTGTACATCTAAATAACTTAATGTTGTTCCATCAAATGCTGGTATTACTCTACCTGATAAATAATTTGTTGTTATCGTTCCGTCTCCATTATCTTTCCATTTATATTGTGCATTTATACTACTATTTGCTTTTAAACTTAAACCATCTGGCAAATAGTCTGTTATTTCTGTTACTATTCCATCCACATTGCCTTCATTATATACCCTTATTGTATATATTACAGAATCTCCTGTTTCTACTGTTAGTGGATCTTTTGGATGTATTTTTTCTGCTGTTGTTATACTATTATCTTTTAAATCTTCTAATGTCTCATCACTTATTTGTGGTACTCTACTTATTTCAGGTGATACATTATTTATTGATACTATAAATTTTCTTAATGCCAAGTCAAATATTTCTGGTTCTGGTTCTTCATAAGTAATTGTAACACTATCTTCATAAGGTTCTTCTTCTCTTTCTACTAATGCTACTGGTTGCTCATTTGCTATATTATCTTCTACTGCCCAATATTCTATTTTTGTGTTGTAGTATACTCCACTTATTGTAAATGTTATTTGACTTATATCTGTATTTGTAGATACTACTATATAGAATTCTTGTCCTATTGTATCATTTAAATTATTAAATCTTCTTCCACTTGCATTTTGCAATGTTGGATTTATTTCAGTTCCATCTTCTAATGTAAATTTCCCTTCTAAAGTTGCTTCTGAATTACTTAGTCTATTTATTTTAAATGGTCCTATTATATAATTATTTCCTTCTATCCTTACTGTTGTGCTAAGATCTGCTAATTCGTAAGGTTGACTTGCTGGTGTTATTGTATAATCTTGTGCTGCCTCTTCTGCTTTATCTACTAAATATCTATATAATGCTATTGCTTCATCTGCTCTATACCAGCCATCTTCTGCTCCTTCTCCTACCTCACTGCTTAGTGCTGCATACCCTGATCCTGCATCTCCCTTTACTGAATTCAAAAACAATTCAAATGTTTTACTTGCTCCACCTATATCATAAGCATCTCCTTCATTTGTAAAATGCCATATTGCTATTTGTTGTACTACCTCTATATCGTCATCTGTTAAATAGCCCCAATCATTTAATAAACCATACTCATCTTGGTCATAGTCATACGATGCTTCTAATAACTGTTGTTTATATGCCCTGGCTTGTGCTATTTCTTCTGAAGTTGCATTTTCACTTGCTGAAACATATATGTGTTCTAGGAGCCATAATAGTGCTTTATATTCTGTACTATTTGGATTAGGTAATGCGTCTATGTATGGGCTTGGAATACTATCTGGATCTTTCATATCAAAATACTGCGTATAGTGTTTTATCTCTTCTGTATAGTTTTCTGAACCAAATCCAGGTCCACCCTTTATACAGTATATTGTGCTGTTATAATTTATAGTAGAACCACTACTATTGCTTGCCTCAACTATTTTCCATATATTCTTATTCTGACCTGCTCTATATCCAAATCCTGACTTTCTAAGCATTTCTATTCCCAAGTATTTACTTCCTGTTGCTGCATTAGCCACATTAAAAATGCTTGAAATTATTATTGTTAATAAAATTATTGAAATCATTATTGCTAATTTTTTAAGTTTCATACCCCTTTATTCCTTTTCACCTATAAATATATATTATATTTTACTTTTAATTTTATTGTAAGTCAATACAATTATTTGGCTTAAATAACAAATTTTTCATAATTATTTGCAATCTGCTTACAGATTCGGTTTTCTTTGTTTTTTTACATAATCTCTTCTTTTTTAGACAAAAAAATGCTTAGATATTAAGTTTCCCTAATATCTAAGCTTTTTTTGTATATATTATTTTATAATACGAATTTCTTAATTAGAATTATTCCACCTGCAAGTAATACAAGTACTGCAGTTATAACTCCTATATAGTGTTCTCCAACACCTGTTACTATTGATAATACTACTTCTGCATCATCTATATCGTCTTCTCCTTTTTTATTATTATCTGGTGTTGAATCTATATCATCATCACTGTCTTTTGA
>CALXVA010000086.1 GCA_944391835.1 uncultured Clostridia bacterium
ATGGAGATGTAGAGCCACAAACAATAGAGGCAGTTTTAGTACAAGCAGCAGATGCAATATCAGCCTCAAGACCAGGAGCAAGACGTGAAACATTAGAAAACTACATAAAGAGACTAGAAGCTCTTGAAAATATAGCAGACTCATTTGATGGAGTTGAAAAGTCTTTTGCTATACAAGCTGGTAGAGAAATAAGAATTATAGTAAAACCAGAAAAAATATCAGATGACCAAATGGTAATAATGGCAAGAGACATAGCTAAAAAAGTAGAAGACGAAATGGAATACCCTGGACAAATAAAAGTAAACTTAGTAAGAGAAACAAGAGTTGTAGATTATGCAAAATAATTTTGGCACATTGGTGCCTGTCACAAAAGTGCCATTTGGCACTTTTGGGGACAGGTCTATAAAATATGAACATAATTGTTTACAACAATAAAATTAAAACCGTTATAAGTATAAAAAGCTTATAACGGTTTTTTGATGCTTTGCCAAAAAACATTTTATATAAAACTATTGGAAAAATAAGAAGAATGAATTATAATAGTAAAAAAATTAGTATATCAAACAAGTATGGTGGTATAATCTAAATATATAAGGAGGATCGTATGACAGAAAAAGAAAAAAGAGATAATAATCAAATATATAATCCAAATTATGATGAAGAGCTATTAGGCGAGATGCTCAAAGCTAAAGATTTATGCTATGAATATAATAACTTAAAGCCATCTGAAACGGAAAAACGAAAAGAGTTAATTGAAAAAATCTTAGGAAAAATAGGCAAAGATTTTCGTATAGAGCAACCATTTATATGTGACTATGGATATAATATAAGTGTTGGAGATAACTTCTATGCAAATCATGGCTTAATAATACTTGATGCTGCCAAAGTAGAAATAGGGGATAATGTATTTATTGCACCAAATTGTAATATATATACTGCTTCACATCCGGTAGATATTATCCAAAGAAACAAAGGATTAGAATATGCAAATCCAGTAAAAATAGGAAATAATGTATGGATAGGAGGCAATGTTACAATCCTTCCAGGCGTGAAAATAGGAGATAATTGTACTATAGGAGCAGGAAGTGTAGTAACAAAAGACATTCCTGCTAATTCTATTGCCTATGGAAACCCTTGTAGAGTAGCAAGGCAAGTATAAAAAAGAAAGGAGATAACAATGCAAGATTTAACTTTAGTATTAGAAGGTGGAGCATTACGTAGTCTATACACTTCTGGAGTGTTAGATGTACTAATGAAATATAAAATTGAAGCGAATTATGTATTAGGCGTATCGGCAGGTGCACTAACTGGAATGAATTATGTATCAAAGCAACAAGGGAGAAGTGCGAAAATAAATATAGAAAACTGTGATAATCCAAGATATATTGGAATGAAAGCACTAAGAAAAGAAAAAGGCATTATTGGATATGATTATCTTTTTAATGAGTTATCAAAAAAAGAATATCCTTTTGATTATGAAACTTTTAAGTTTTCAGAGCAGAAGTTCATACCAGTAATAACAAATTGCGAAAAAGGAATTACCGAGTATGTAGAGAAAAATGATTGTAAAGAGGATATATTTAAAGTAGTACAAGCCTCGTCTAGTATGCCACTATGCTCGAAAATGGTAAAAATAGGAAATAACCACTATCTTGACGGTGCAGTAACAATGCCAATACCAGTAGATTGGGCAATAGAGCAAGGGCACAAAAATATTCTAGTGGTGTTAACACGAGATAGAAATTACAGAAAGCCCGAAGTTACAAATACGATGAAGAGAGTATATAAAAGAGTTTATCACAAATATCCTCAATTAGTAGAAAAGCTATGCACAATGCCAGAGAGATATAACAATTTAAAAGTACATATAAACGAATTAGAAAATCAAGGCAGAATAATGGTAATAGCACCAAAAGAGCCTGTTACGGTATCTAGGCTAGAAAAAGATAAGGAAAAACTAGAAAAATTGTATGAAGATGGAAAAAGAGATATGGAAGAAAAAATTAGTAAGTTAGAAGAGTTAATAGAACAAGAAAATGAAGAAATTTAGAAAAAAGGATTGAAAAAATAGAAAAGGACTAGATGACAATACTAAATCTTGCTACGATAAGGAACTTTATAAAAAGAAAAGGCCTAGCAAAAACAAGAAGCAAAGGAGTTAGGTATGAAAGATAATAAAAAACAGATTGTAACTATCATAATTATATTTCTAATTCTTATAACCATATTAATTGCATATATGACATATATGCTAAATCGAATAGAGGCTAATACCAACAATAGCATAGAAACTATTGTAAAAAATGATGCAAACAACCTAAAGACTCAAATAACAGAGCAAAAAGCAATTCTACAATCTATTACAAATGAAATATTATCAGACAATATTGTTGATACCAAGAAAATTTTTGATATGTACGAAAGAAGTGATGTTACAAGCCACTTTATAAGAATGGCAATTATGTACGAGGATGGTAGAACAATAACAAATGATGGGCATGAAGTAGATTATTCAG
The DNA here is from genome assembly GCA_944391835.1 of uncultured Clostridia bacterium. Taxonomy (GTDB): domain Bacteria; phylum Bacillota; class Clostridia; order TANB77; family CAG-508; genus CALXVA01. The sequence goes on from CALXVA010000086.1 coordinate 2,517, forward strand.
ATGAGATAGACAATTTTTTTTCAAACAATGAAATCCATATTTCAGAAAATAGGATAAGCAAAATAGACGAAGAGGAAATAACTATATATTCACAGGCAATTAGCATAGAAAACGAAAAAATAACAATTCTTTTAATTGTAAAAACAGAATCATATAAAGACACTTTTTCAAATAAAGTATTTGAGGGAAAAGGATTTAGCTACATTGTGAATAAAGACGGAACAATCATTGTTAGTGCTAATACAGATAAAGAAACAGGAAATTTAATAGAAAATATAGAGCAAATGCTTGTAGGAAGTTCTAGAGAAAGATTTGAGGCAAATAAAAATACAATACAGGACAACATTAAGAATGAAGTGTCTGGCTCAAGAACATTGCAAACCACAGACGGACAATATTATATGGTATATGAACCAATAGGAGCAAATGATTGGTCAATCGCAACATTTATCCCATCAAAAGCAATTGCAGGAGAGGCGAATCGCGCCCTTCTTACCACATTTATATTAGCAATAATAGTAATTTTTATCATTATATCTATTTGCATATATATTGTAATTTCGAATAACAAAAAGCAAAAACAATTATTCGAATATGCCTATATAGATCCAATTACGAAAAAAGGTAATATCTATTACTTTAGAAAAAAAGGGCAGGAAATGCTTGACAAGGAAAAGTCGAAAGAAAATCAATATTTATTGGTGCTAGACATCAATAAATTTAAAATGATAAACAAAGCTTATGGATACAAAACAGGTGATACTATTTTAAACGGTATTGGAGAAGAACTAGAGCAGATTTTAGGAAAGCAAAGTTTAATTTGCAGATATTCCAATGACTACTTTGCAGTGCTATTTGAATATAAAGAAGACATCCGAAAAATTGTAAATACATTAGTAAAAAATATAGAAAACCTAAAAATAGATAGTAATGTATATAACCTTTCTGTAAATATGGGAATATATAAACTAACAGATGCAGATACAAACATTTCAGTAGCAATGGATAAAGCTATAATTGCGCATTCTGCTTCAAAAGGGGACGTATTTGATAAATTCCATATTTATGATGAAAAAATGGAAAAAGAACTAGAAAAAGAAAGCAAAATAGAGCAAGAAATGTATCAAGCTTTAATGAATAAAGAATTTAAAGTATATTATCAGCCAAAAATGTATACAAATAGCGAGGAACTATACGGAGCAGAAGCTTTGGTAAGGTGGAAGCATAATGGTAAAATGGTACCACCAAGCGAATTTGTTCCATTATTTGAAAAAAACAAGTTCATTCTAAAATTAGATGTATATGTTTTTGAACAAGTATGTAGTGACATGAAAACATGGAAAGAAAAATATGGTAAAGAGCCTGTTGTATCTGTAAATGTATCAAGAGACCACTTCTTGGATGAACATTTTCTAGAAAAATATATGATGATAGCTGCAAAATATGGAGTAAACACAAATAACATAGACTTGGAGATTACAGAAAGTGCTACAGTAGAGGCAGGAATTGATATTATAGAAATAATGAACAAAATGAAAAAATTAGGATTCTTAATTTCAATAGATGACTTTGGAACAGGCTACTCTTCTTTAAGCACCTTACAAGACATGCCAGCTGATATTTTAAAAATAGATAAATCATTTGTAGATAGAATAGGAAAAAACGAAGAGAACATGATAGATTATATATTAACAATGGCGAAAGAATTAAAACTAACAACCATTGCCGAAGGAGTGGAAACTAAAGAGCAAAGAGATTATCTTTTGGAAAAAGGGTGCGATATTATACAAGGGTATTATTATGCAAAACCAATGCCAGAAGAGGAGTTTGAGGAGTATATGGAAAAGGAGTAGGATAAAGTACATGGGAAAAGTAATAAGAGTTAGAGAAGTAGGAAATCCATATTTAAAGAAAAAAAGTGAAGAAGTTGATATAACTAACATTACAGATGATATAGTTGATACAATAGAGGATTTAAAAGAAACTTTACTTTATGGCGAAGGGCTTGGAATTTCAGCACCTCAAATTGGTATAAATAAAAGAATAATTGTGGTAGGAGCAAAGAAAGAAAATATAAAATATAACGATGCAGAAGATATACCTCTTACAGTAATGATAAATCCAAGATGGAAAAAGGTAACAGATGATACTGATAGCCAATATGAAGGGTGTATGAGTGTACCAGAAATTAGAGGAAAGGTAGAAAGATATAAGAATATAGAATTAACTTATTATAATGAAAGTGGAGAAAAGATTGTAAAAGAAGTTAATGGATTTTTTGCAAGATTAGTTCAACATGAATGTGACCATTTAGACGGAATCTTATTTATAGATAAAGTAAAAAATGGAGAATTTGCAACAAAAGAAATGATAAAAAAGTATGGATTAAAGTAAGATGTAGAGAGAAAAGTAAAAAAACACAAAAAACAAATGAAACTGTGCAAAGGAACAGAGCAAGGTTTCCAGAAAATTTTTGTTTTCAATTAAGTGATGAAGAAGTAGAATCTCTAAGGTCGCAAATTGCGACCTTAGAAAAAAAGTATAAACTTGAGGTCCCAATTTGTCACCTCAAGCCAGAAAGAAAAAAGTTTAAGGTGACAAATTGGAACCTTAAACAAAAGCTTGATTCCATTTTTACATTTTGTGATATAATTAGCTTGAAAAATTATAGAGAAAGGAATCAAATTCTATGTTAAAAATAAACGAATTCACTTATGAAATAGAAACCAAAGACATAAAAAATAAATTTATTCAAAGACAAAGGGACACCAACAAAGGAGATTATGGTTATGTTGGAATAATGGGAGGCTCTCTAGAATATTCTGGAGCAGTTAAACTCGCTAATTTAAGTGCATCTGCCATGAGAGCAGGATGTGGTGTAGTTAGACTAATAGTTCCAGAAGGAATTGCAAAGGCAATAGCACCATATTTGCTAGAACAAACTATATTTCCAATGAATGATAATGAAAATAAAATGTTATTTTCAGAGGAACAAATAAATGAAGCTCTAGCTAAACTAAAAGCATTAGCCATAGGAATGGGCTGGGGACAAAGCAAAGAATATGAAAAAATATTGGAATATATATTAGGTAACTATAACATACCTGTGATAATAGATGCAGATGGCTTAAATACTATTTCTAAAATGAATATGGATATTTTAAAAAGCACAAAATGTAAAGTAATTCTTACACCACATTTAAAAGAATTTGAGAGATTAAGCAAAATAAAAATAGAGGATATAAAACAAGACGAGATAACAATAGCAAAAGATTTTGCTAAAAAGTATGATGTTATTTTATTACTAAAAGGACCTACAACAGTAGTGACAGATGGAGAAAAGGTATATCTAGTAAAAAGAGGTTGCTCAGGTATGGCAACTGCTGGAAGTGGAGATGTACTGTCTGGAATTTTAGTTGGATTACTAGGGTATAATGAGCCAGACATATTAACAGTTGCAACAGGTGCGTACTTAAATGGTTTAGCAGGCGAAATAGCACAGGAAAAGTATACAGATATAAGTATGATTGCGTCAGATACAGTAAAATGCTTGCCAAAAGCAATAAAAAAGATTAGAGAAGATAGCATTTAAATAATTTAGAATGTAAAAGAAAGTATAAGAAACATATAAATGAATACTAAAAGAGAATAAACTTAAAGTAATGCAAAACTTTAAGTTTATTTTTTTATAAAATATATTGACACATACCCTGTAGGGGTATATAATAA
>CALXVA010000087.1 GCA_944391835.1 uncultured Clostridia bacterium
CCCAATGTCAACTGTATTTCCTGGTAATAGATTTTTGTTTACTCCAACAAATATTCCAATTCCTAATATAAATACTGCACATATAGATGAAAGTACATATATTACTTTTTTATTCTTATTTGTTTTCATACCAAACTCCTTTCTGATGTTTGATATAGCTATTTCTTCTTTTATGTTTTTCCTAATTTTTTCTTTTAGCTCATTATCTTTCATAGCCATAACCTCCATCTTCTAAATTTCTTTTTATTTTCTTTCTAACTCTGTGAAGTATGACCTTCACTTTGCTAGTAGAAAATTTTAATTTTTCTGCAATTTCTTTTATTGTTTTTGCTTCGCAGTAAAACATAATAAATATTTCATATTCCTCTGTTTTTAAAGTTTTTAGTGTGTTTTTTATTATTAAGTTTTGCTCATTTTCTTCTGCTAATTTTTCAAGATTGCTATTTTCTATTATTTTTTCTCCGTACTCAGATATAGATACATTTGCTTCTGTTTTTCTATATTTATTTTTTATCCTATTTTTAGCAGTTCCTGCTAAGTATGCCTTTAAATCTGTTGTAGCTGATAATCTCTCACTATTTTTCCAAATAGCAATGAACACATCAGATATTATTTCTTCTATATCTTCATCTGTAATATGGCTACTTACTCCGTTTTTTACAATAATATATACATAGCCATAAAAGTCATCAAGCATTTTGTCTATATTTAGTTTTCCATTTTCTAAGTAATCCTTTAACATTTTCTTTTTCAATTTAGATCTAAATCTCCTTTTTTGTAGTTAACTTTCATCTACATAGTAACATTTTTTAGAGAAAGGTTACAAGGTTTTCGCAAAAAAATAGAGATTAGTTTGTCTAATCCCTATTTTAAAGTTTCTAATAATTTGAATTTTGTTGTCATTAACTATCTTTCTTGCTCTTCATTTTCACGCATTAGCTTTTCAACATTTCTTTTTCGTGCTTTCATTTCTTCTATATATCTATCTACCCTCTCTTGCGTTACATCTTTCTTTCTTCCTATATCTTTCATTTCATATTCAAAACTTTTAGCTAATGCTCTTTCTAAAATATGAGGAGAAATATCACAATATTTAACTGCAAATGTGTCGCTATCTACCTCTTCACTAATTTTTCTTCCAGTACCACTATTTTCTTGCTGATTAGGACTAAAACAATGTCCTAATTCATGACAATATATAGCTTTTCTTTCTTCTGCCGTTAATCCGAATGTCTAATAATCGTTCTTTGTCTCTTATAATTAAAGCTAATTTGTCATTTATTTTATAAGTACCACATCCCATATTAAAATCTATATTTTCAATTATATCTGCATAAATAGCATAAAATTCTTTAAATTTCATTAAATCTGATGCAATAACAGCTTTATTTTTTCCAATTAGTATGGTTCTACCTTTTTTGAATTTTTCTAATAACTCTAGCATAACTTTTGTTCCTTTCCCACTTATTTCTTTGTTACACCCTTAGCTTAAATGTCTTAGGAGCATATTTGTATGCTAAATATAATGAAATAAGCGAATATGCTACACAAAAAGCAATTGTAGCTATTCCAAAATAAAGGGTTGGTAACTGAATTTGTATCATAAACCAGCATACAAGATATGTTATCCCCTGTACTGTTTTGTATGTGCTACTTCTCAATTCTGTATTCACATTATATGGTTGCAATAAATAGTACATCACTAAATAATGAACAGAAAAGAATATACTCATTGCTATAATTGACACAAATAGCACCATATAGTTTAGTGGTTTATCTGTGCCACCAGAAAGGTATAGCAATACTGCTAAGCCTAAACCTATTAGTGTAGCTGGCATTAAATTTATTGTTATTAAAGTTTTAAGTCTTTCTTTAAATATTCCAAGTATTACTTTTGGCGTCCTATAAATTCTATAGGTTAGCATACTGTGGTCACAGTTCATAAACATTGCTTGTGTAACAGATGAGCTTCTATTGATGCAATACATAATAAACACAAAATATGGTAGATACTTCATTAGTATTTCATTAGTCCTATTCTTTAATTCTTCATTTACTTCAATACCAATAATCATTGCAATAAAGATAACTAATATAATAACAGATTGTTTTTTAACTGCTTTAGTTAGTATTTTACTATGTCTTTTTACAAATAAATCGTGGAAGTAGGCAAAGCCAGATTTATTGCTTGTATAATTTTTATCTAGTTCTATTTGCTTTAGGCTGATATCTTTCATTGCCTGTGTTCCAGCATTATTTTCAGCCATATATACATTTGATGCAGTTAATATTTGTTTATACATTTTTCTGTAATCTTTAAAGGTATGTATTTTTATTAAACTATATATTCCTAATATTAGTGAAATAATAAATGCTACTAAAAATACTGTAACATTTATAGTGATATTTATTGCTGGCAAGCCATACGATAAAAGTAAACATACTGCTACAAATCCCCAAACAAATTTAGTTGGTAAATTCTCATTAGATGCCTTATTTGTCTTCTTAAAATCGTATATAGAATAATTCATTACAATTAACTTAACTGCTAGTACAAAAATTGGTAATGCTATTTGAATCCATAATGGCACACTTGCTATCATTCCAAAAAGTATGGTAAATGGTAAAAATCCAACAACTAATTTTATTAGCTGATAATAGTAATTAGATAGTCCATACTCTCTTGCATTCATATTCATAAGTATAATTGCATAATACTTATCTTTTGTAGGATTAAGCATATATGTATTTAGTACTCCGCCTGCGAGAGTTAGAAATGTAAATATATGAATAAACGTGTCCGCTTGTTTTGTGTGATACCAAGATAATGCCATAAATATCATTGTTAAAATATATATAATTTTTCCAATAAAAATACCTATAATTTCGCTCAAAATGCTTATAATATTTGCAAATATTTTTAAACCACTATTTTTGTATAAACTATCTGGCAATATTTTTTTGACAATTGGAAACTGCTTTATGGAATAGATAATGCTATTAGTTCTATAGGTGTTTTTTAGTTTAAAAGAAGTTATAAATGTTTTAATCATTTTTTATTTCATTCCTTTCTTAAGGCACAAAACTGGTTGGAAAAGAATTAAATTTTGACTAGGAGAACGAGTTTGAAATTTATGAGGCGTACTTTCTGTACGTTGATTAAATTTCAAATGAAGTTCGACAACGTCAAAATTGTAATTATTTTTCAACCTTCTATTCCTCCTTTAACGCTTCTATAATCTTATTCTTAAACTGCTCATTATTTAAATTACTCTTGTCAATTTCCTCTAATACCCCTTTATTAAGTATAACAATTTCGTCGCATAAATCCAAAGCTAGTTCCATTATGTGTGTTGAGAATATAATAATATGATTTTTCTTTATTTCTCTAAGCATTTGTTTCATTTCTTCTGCTACAACTACGTCAAAAGAAGTTAGTGGTTCATCAAGCAATAGCACATTTGGATTTGCTATGATATTTACCAACATTTGCATTTTGTTTTTCATACCATGTGAATAGTCTTTTAATAATCTATCCCTGTCTTCTTTTTCTATTTTCATAAATTCAAAGTATTCGTCTATTGTTTTTTCTTCTTTTATACGCTTTTTATTTATATCAATAAAGAACTTTAAAAATTCCCTTCCTGTCAAAAATTCTGGAACATTTGGTGTTGATAGAACATAGCCAACATCTTCTGCTTCCATCTTTCTTTTTGTGTTATTATCTTCTATATAAAATTCTCCGGCATCTATCTCTATATCTTCATTTAAGCAATTAAAAAAAGTAGTTTTTCCTGCTCCATTTCTGCCGAGCAAGCCATATATTTTTCCTTTCTCAAATTCGAAGTTTATATCTTTTAATACTTCTTTTTTTCCAAAATTTTTCTTTAAATTTTTTACTACTAGTTTCATATAATACCTCTTTTATTTGTATTTTTTCTCTAATTATTTCTACTATAGAATACCATATATATAATAAAAATTCCAGTATTCCTGGAATTTTTTATTGGTTCTATTCTTCTTTATTTTTATATATTTTGTATGAAATTTTATATGATACATAATACATCACTATCATAAGTGCAACTAATAGAATTAGTCCAAACTTATTGATAAACTCTGTTAGCATTTCCATATCTATACTGAAGTTAGCTTGTGCTATTAAGAAACCTATCCCTGCGCCTATTGCAATTAGTGCAAATAACAATACAAACATCTGGATTCGTCCTTTTTCTGCTCCCCATTTGTAGATACTTGGAATTTGTATTGCTTGTATTAAAGAGACTCCCCACATTCCACCTATTGTTGTAGTAAGTAAGCTTTCATAATCTATGTTAATCATATTTTCTGGTCTAAAATAATTGATTGCATTTGCCACAATAATCGTTAACAGTATTCCTAATATTCCTCCTAAAATTACGGCTCCGATTGCTAAAATATATTTTTCTTTTACAATTTCTTTTCTATTGGTTGGTAGCGCCAAAATATATTTATTCGATTTTGCAATTTCATCATAATTAAATGTGGAAAGTGCAATCATACCTACTATTGTACATATTATAATTGACCCCCAGTTAATAGCCTCTGTTCCTACTATTGCAATTCCACAGAATAATACTATTATAATTATGGATGCTTTGTAGCTTGATAAATTGTATAAATCTTTTTTTAATAAACCTTTTATCATTTTTAATCCCTTACCTTTCTTAATTTGGTTGTAACAGAATTGTGCTTTTGGCTAGGCAAACAAGCTAGAAAACCGGAGGTGTGCTTTTCGCACATCGAGGATTTTCGAAGCGAAGTTTAACAACGCCAAAACGCAATTATGTTATAACCTTTCTCCCTTAATATAAAATAGCATTATATCTTCAATCGACGGCTTATCTATAGTCGTTATATTGTATTTTCTTCTTATAGTATCCTTATTGCTTGTTAGAACTTCGTATTGATACTTCTCCTTTTTGTATTTTATGTAATCTTTTTCATCTAGTCTTGAAAAGTCTTCTTTACTGCATTTTATAATTCCATAGTTCTCTAGCAGTTCGTTTGTAGGTAAATCAAATACCATTTTTCCTTTTTCAATAAATACAATATAATCTGAAATGTGCTCTAAATCTGAAGTAATATGTGTAGATAGCAATATAGACCTTGTTTCGTCTTCTTCGATGTATTTTCTAAATATATCCAAAATCTCGTTTCTTACAACTGGGTCAAGTCCACTTGTTGGCTCATCTAATATTAAAAGTTTAGGATTATGTGCTATTGCAGTAGCAATTTTTAATTTCATTTTCATACCACTTGAAAAATCTTTTATAAGCTTATCTTTTGGTAAATCAAATTGTTTTAACAAATTTATGTATTTGCCCTCATTCCAAGTTTTATAAACGTCTTTCATAATAGAGTTCACGTGTTTTGCTGTTAAATAGTCAGATAAAAAACTATCATCTAGTACAACTCCTATATCATTCTTTATTTCTTTTTCCGCTTTTTCGCTATCTTTTCCAAATATTGTGACGCTTCCTTCTGCATTAGTAATATTTAGTATTGACTTTATAGTAGTAGTCTTTCCTGCACCATTTTCTCCAATTAGTCCTACAATAGAGCCTTGTGGCACATTGAAGCTAATATTTTTTAATGTAAAGCCTTTGTAACTTTTTGAAACATTTTTAAGTTCAATGTTATTTTCCATTTTAAATATCCTCCTCAAATATCATTTTAAATAACTCTTTTATTTCTTCTTCAGAAATATTTGCTATTTTGGAAATATTATAAATTTTTTCTATATAGTCTTGTATTTCTTTTAGCTTTTCTTCTTTGATTAGTTCTAAGTTTTTAGGAGCCACAAAGCTCCCCTTGCCCTGGACAGTTTTAATAAAGCCTGCCTGCTCTAAATTGTCATACGCTCTTTTTACTGTTAGAAAACTAATCTTTAAGTCATTGGCCAGACTTCTTACAGATGGTAACATATCTTCTTCTTTTAATTCATTGGAAAATATAGCTTGTTTAATAGCATTTTCTATTTGCTCAAAAATGGGTATACTACTATTGTTACTTATTATAATATTCATACTTTCCTCCTTACTGTTATATCTGTTATGTTGTTATTATAACACTTTATAACAATATGTCAATACATTTTAGAAAAAATATTAAAAATGCACAATCATAACCACCAGTAAAACTGGTGGTTTGCTCTAAGCCTAGAAGGCTTTTGTTCTGGCACTTCTGGGCTTAAG
>CALXVA010000088.1 GCA_944391835.1 uncultured Clostridia bacterium
GAAATAAAATATTTGTAGCAAAATATGAAAAAGAACAAGAAATAAGTGATGATAAGCAAAAATAGAAAGAAGGAATAAATATGGCAGAATACTCACCAATGATGCAACATTATTTGGATATGAAAGAAAAATATAAAGATTGTATTTTATTTTACAGATTAGGAGATTTTTATGAAATGTTTTTTGACGATGCAATAAACGTATCTAAGGAATTAGAACTTACACTTACAGGAAAAGAGTGTGGTCAAGAAGAAAGAGCTCCAATGTGTGGTATACCATTCCACGCAGCAGATACATATATTGCAAAACTTATAGCTAATGGGCATAAGGTTGCAATATGTGAACAACTAGAAGATCCAAAGTTCGCTAAAGGTATGGTAAAAAGAGATGTAATAAGAGTTGTAACACCAGGAACTGTAATAGAGGCAAATTTATTAGAGGATAAGAAAAATAACTATATTATGAGTATATATAAAAGTGGTATATATTATGGACTAACTGCTTGTGATGTTACAACAGGAGACTTGCGTACAACAGAAATAAAAGAGACCAACAACTTTACTGCATTACTAGATGAAATATCAAAATATTCTCCAGCAGAACTTATAGTAAACCCTATGATGTATGACTGTAGCGAAGAAATAGCTAAAATTAGAGAAAGATTTGATGTATACATAACAAGGCTAGAAGAAAAAGAGTTTACGAGTAATTATGAAGCTTTGTCAATTAAATACAAAATTGTAGATGATGAAGAAAAGCAAGTAGAAGACCTATCAAAATATATGTTATCAGTTGGTGCAACGAATGCATTATTTGCATATTTATTAGACACACAAAAAAACAATTTAGATCATATAAATAGAATTATTGTTTACAATGTTACAAAATATATGTCACTAGATATAAATGCAAGAAGAAACTTAGAAATAACAGAAAAATTGAGAGATAAAACTAAAAAAGGAACACTACTTTGGGTTTTGGATAAAACTTCTACAGCAATGGGGGGAAGACTGCTTAGAAGATGGCTAAATAATCCACTTATAAATGTTGAAAAAATTAATAAAAGATTAGATGCAGTTGCAGAGCTAAAAGATAATATTATTTTAAGAGGAGATATTACGGATAATTTAAAAAAAGTATATGATATAGAAAGATTAGCGGGAAAAATATCCTATGGAAGTGCAAATGGAAGAGATTTAATATCATTAAAAAGTTCAGCAAAGCAATTACCAGAAATAAAGAAAATATTGTCACAGGCAAAATCTAGCATGCTCTCGGAATTATATTCGGAGCTTGACACTTTAGATGATGTATATGATATAATAGATAAGACTATAGTAGATGAGCCACCAATTAGTGTAAAAGAGGGTGGACTAATAAAACTAGGATATGATGAGGAAATAGACAAGCTAAAAACTGCTACGACAGATGGAAAGAATTGGATTATAAACCTAGAAGCAGAGGAAAGAGAAAAAACAGGAATAAAAGGCTTAAAAGTAGGATTTAATAAGGTATTTGGATATTACATAGAAGTTACAAAATCTAATATATCTTTAGTTCCAGATAGATACATAAGAAAGCAAACCCTAACAGGAGGAGAAAGATACATAACAGAAGAGCTTAAGAACTTAGAAAATCAAATCTTAGGTGCCGAAGAAAAGGTTGTAAACATAGAGTATAATGTGTTTGTAGAAGTAAGAGACAAAATAGAAGCACAGATAGAAAGAGTTCAAAAATCAGCAGGAATAATAGCTACATTGGATTGTTTATGTTCTCTTGCAACTGTTGCAGAAGATCAAAATTATGTAAGACCAGAAGTGGATAATAGTGGGGTATTAGACATAAAAGATGGACGCCATCCTGTAATTGAAAAAATCTTGCCAAGTGGAAGTTTTGTGCAAAACGATACATATTTGGACAAAGCCGAGAATAGACTAGCCATTATAACAGGACCAAACATGGCAGGAAAATCTACATATATGAGGCAAGTTGCACTAATTACACTAATGGCACAAATAGGAAGCTTTGTACCAGCATCTTATGCTAGAATTGGAGTAGTAGATAAAATTTTCACTAGAGTTGGAGCATCAGACGACCTTAGTATGGGCCAAAGCACATTCATGGTTGAAATGATGGAAGTAGCACAAATACTAAAAGAAGCAACTGCAAATAGCTTGGTAATATTAGATGAAATAGGAAGAGGAACATCAACATATGATGGATTATCAATAGCATGGGCAGTGGCAGAATACATATCAGATAGAGAAAAATGTGGTGCAAAAACACTATTTGCAACACATTACCATGAACTAACAGAACTTGAAAACAAACTAGAAGGAGTTAAAAATTACTCTATAGCAGTAAAAGAAAAAGGTGAGGACATCATTTTCCTTAGAAAAATAGTAAAAGGTGGAACAGATGAAAGTTATGGAGTGCATGTTGCAAAACTTGCAGGTGTTCCACAGACTGTTACAAAGAGAGCAAATGAAATACTAAAATCAATAGAAAGAAAAAATGTATTAAACAATAAAAAAATGGAAAAACAAGAAAAAGGTGTAGCAGACGGTCAGCTTACAATGTTTAACTACAAGCTTGCAGAAATAGCACATGAACTAGACAAAGTAGACGTAAACGAGCTAACACCAATAGATGCATTAAACACATTAGTGAAGATAAAAGAAAAAATGGCACTTTAGTGCCTGTCACAAAAGTGCCATTTGGCACTTTTGGGGACAGGTTGGTTTGAGAGATATGCTTGTCTCATTTAGACCTGTCCCCTAAGGTGACAAAAAAGGAGGAATCTTATTGAAAGCAACAGAGTTTTTTAAGGATGATAAAGAAAAAAATATACTTGCATGCAAGTATAAAAATGAAATTGTATCGTTAGATACTGAAATTAAAGATACTAACAAAGTTTTACCAATAGATATTACAACAAGAGATGGTAGAAGAGTTTATCAAAGAGGCATACTTTATGTAATGGGAATGGCATTTAATAGAGTCTATCCCAAGGCTCTTTTAACAGTAAATTGTCAACTATCGAATTCGATTTTTTGTAGCGTTGATAATATGAAAGTTACCACAGAGCTAGTAGAGAATATTAAGAAAGAAATGAAAGAGATTGTTGATAGTAATTTACCAATCAAAAAAATAGAAATGAGCAAAGAAGAGGCAGAAAAATTTTATCAAAAGGAAAAGACTTTAAGAGGTAGATTACAATTGGATAACAAATACAAAGACGAGGTTTCGTTATACTTTTGTGAGAACTATTACAACTATTTTTATGGTGTAATGCCAATAAGTACTGGTTACATCAAGCTTTTTGATATTATAAAATACCATGATGGATTTTTGCTTCGCTATCCTGATAAAAAAACGCCAGATAGAATTGACAAATATATAGAAACTAAAAAATTGTTACACACTTTAGAAGAGTATGAAGATATTCATAGAGTGTTAGATATAAATACTATATATAAATTAAATAAGAAAATTGAAGAGGGAAAAGAAAAAGAGCTTATTCTTCTTGCAGAGGCATTGCATGAGAAGAAAATATCCGACATTGCAGATAAAATAGTTAGAAAAAAAGGTGTTAAGCTTATTCTTATTGCAGGACCATCTTCTTCTGGAAAGACTACATTTGCGCAAAGACTTGGCATACAACTTAAATTGAATGGAATTAAGCCAATTACTATTTCAGTAGACAACTATTTTGTTGAGAGAAAAGATACACCTAGAGATGAAAACGGAAACTACGATTTTGAAAGGCTTGATGCCATAGATTTGAAATTATTCAATGACCATCTATCAAAGCTATTAAGAGGTGAAGAGGTACAACTTCCTATATTCGATTTTAAAACAGGAACTAAGTCGTTTACTGGGGAAAAAATAAAAATGAGAAATAATGAAGTACTTGTTATAGAAGGAATTCACTGCTTAAACGACAAACTAACCTCGGCAATTCCACTAGAGCGAAAATACAAAATATATATTAGTGCATTAACAGTGCTTAATATAGATTACTACAATAGAATTTCTACAACTGACACACGATTAATTCGTAGGCTAGTTAGAGACTACAATTTTAGAGGATACGAAGCATTGCACACATTACAAAACTGGGATATGGTAAATAGAGGCGAAGAAAACAATATATTTCCATTTCAAGAGCAAGCAGATAGTATGTTTAACACCTCTTTAATATATGAAATATCAGTTCTAAAGAAATATGCTATGCCTCTTTTAAAAGCAATTGATAATACTCATCCAGAATATTCAGAAGCAAAAAGCCTATATGAGCTTCTAAAATATTTTGATGACATAGGTGATGAATATATACCAAAGAATTCACTATTACGTGAGTTTATTGGTGGAAGTATATTTAATGTATAGGGAAATGTAAAATTGCTACAATATACGAATATATTTAAAAAGCGAAAACAGGGGGAAAAATGGGAAGAAAATTTACAGAAATAGATGAGGAATTTATATGTGAAAATTGTGGAGAAAAAGTAGAGCCACTAGGATACTCATGTAGAAACCATTGCCCAAAGTGCTTGCATTCTAAGCATGTAGATATAAACCCGGGAGACAGGGAAGAAACATGTCATGGAATTTTAGAGCCAATAGGAGCAGAAATAGATAGTAAAAAGGGATATGTAATAATATTTAGATGCAAAAAATGTGGCGCAATTAGAAGAAATAAGGCTGCAAAAGATGATAATATGGACCTAATTATAAAACTTACAGCAAGGCATTAAAAAGACAGTTATAAAAAGAAGAGTGAAGGAATATTAAATTTATTCTTGCACTCTTCTTTTGGTTAGCCTGTCCCCAAACCCGACAAAGGTGTCGGAAAAGGGACTGTCCCTAAACCCGACAATTTGTCTATCTGTTGCATCCGCAGTTGCAGAATAATATTAAGAATATAAGTATAAAGAATAACATACTGTTATCTCCACAGCCACATCCTCCAAAAAGATTTCCTAGAAATCCACCATTGTTGCAACAACAATTTCTGTTCTCGTCTTGCATATTTCAAAACCCCTTTCTTATTGTTTATATATAATATGAGTTCTTTTATTTTTTGTTACAACGTAAATGTTAAAATAATTGTTTTTACAAGGTGTGACTTATTAGTGCTAAGTATTTTTATGTTAGAGTAGGCTTATAAAAAAAGTATGAAAATATGGAATGGAGAGTACTTTGAGTTAGAAATTCTTAAATAATTTTATGGAAAGAGTTCATCTCTGATGGAAGGGTGCCATAAAATTATTTTAGAATTTCTACGAAAAAGTAGCTGGACCGACATATTTGATATACTTTTTTTAGAAGTTTACTCTAACATCTGGTAGCTATTTATGATTGTCACACCTTGTAAAAACGATTATTTTGCATTTGTTTGATTTTTTGAACTATATGTAATATAATTAAACCGACCAATAAATGAACAAATAAAAGGAGTTTAATATATATGAAAAAAGATGTTGAACTTTTATCGCCAGTAGGAGACTTTGAGTGTTTAAAAGCTGCTGTCCAAAATGGTGCAAATAGTGTGTATTTTGGAGCAAATCTATTTAATGCAAGAGCTTCTGCAACAAATTTTGATTTTGATGAGTTAGAAAAGGTAATAAATTATTGTGCTTTAAGAAATGTTAAAACACATTTAACTTTAAATATTCTTATAAAAGATTCAGAGTTTAAAGAAGCAGTGATGGTAGCAAAAAAAGCTTATGAACTCGGAATAGACGCACTAATTGTGCAAGATGTAGGATTAGCCCAATTTTTAATGAAGCTATTTCCAGACTTACCTATACATGCAAGTACACAAATGACTATACATAACTTAGAGGGAGTACAAGAATTAGAAAAATTAGGATATTCTAGAGCAGT
>CALXVA010000089.1 GCA_944391835.1 uncultured Clostridia bacterium
AGAATTGATTTCCATTATTATTGAGCATAACATATCCGTCTTTATCATAGTTATCAAACATAAAACTTACACCATTGTCTAAATCAACATTATAGTATCCTGAAACAGCTAATAATATTGATGAAGAATAGTTCTTTAGTTTTTTATCTGCTATACTTTCTTGTATTAGTTTTAAAAGTTCTTTATCAGTTATTTCTATATCGAACTTTTCTTCGGCTGGCCAATATGTATATGTTATTTTTATTTTGTCTGGCTCTTCCATCTCAACAATTTCCTTTTGCAAGGTTAGTTCCTCATATACAAATACTCTTATGTCATTTCCCAAGTCTGTAAACATTATTACACATAGTAATATTAGAATTATTCCTAAAACTAATGCTACGATTCCTACTATTTTTTTCATATACATCACCCTTTTTAACTTTTTCTATTGTTTAGACAAGTCATCTATGACTTTTTGTTGGTATTTTTCTATATTTCTAATTCATTTTCTTCTTTTCTATATTTTTCTGACAATTTATCAGAAATCTCATCTAGAAATTTTAATCTTTTCTCCACAACTCTAGGAGAATGAGCTTTTGCATCTGCATATTGAAGTTCCAACCTTTTTAATATCATACTACAACCAACTGATTATTCTCACAGTCTACAACTACCTTAGAGGATGGCTTTATTTCTTGTTTTAATATTTTTTCAGCTATTAGTGTTTCTAGTTTTTTGGTAACAAATCTTTTTAGTGGTCTTGCACCATATACTTCGTCATAGCCGTTGTCTATTAAATAGCTTTTTGCTTTATCTGTTAGTTCTAATGTAATGTGTTTATCTTCTAATCTCTTTTCCAAATCTACTATTAACAAGTCTAGTATTTTTGTAACTTCTTCTTTCTTTAATGGTTTATAGAATACTATCTCGTCTAAACGATTTAGGAATTCTGGTCTAAAGCTTTTCTTTAATAAGGTATTTACTTTTTCTTTTGCTTCTTCTGAAATTTCTCCTTTATCTGTAATTCCCTCTAAGATATATTCTGAGCCCAAGTTTGATGTTAATATAATGATTGTGTTCTTAAAGTCTACAGTTCTTCCTTGTGAATCTGTTATTCTTCCGTCATCTAGTACTTGTAATAATATGTTAAATACATCTGGGTGTGCTTTTTCTATTTCATCAAATAATACCACTGAATATGGTTTTCTTCTAACAGCTTCTGTAAGTTGTCCACCCTCTTCATAACCAACATATCCTGGAGGCGCACCAATTAGTCTTGATGTAGAGTATTTTTCCATATATTCTGACATATCTATTCTTATTAAATTATGCTCGTCATCAAATAGGCATTCTGCTAAGCTTTTTGCTAGTTCTGTTTTTCCTACACCAGTTGGTCCTAAGAATAGGAATGAGCCTATTGGCTTTTTAGGGTCACTTATTCCAGCTCTTGACCTCATTATTGCTTCTGCAACATCTTCTACTGCCTCGTCTTGTCCAATTACCCTTTTATGTAAAAGGTCTTTTAAGTGAAGTATTTTTTCCCTTTCGCCCTCCATAAGCTTTGTTACAGGTATTCCTGTCCATCTTGAAACAATGTCTGCTATTTCGTCAGCAGTTACTTTGTTACGCAATAGAACATTTTCCTTGTTGCTTTCTTTCTTTTCTTCTTCCTCTAATTCTTTTTGTAAGCTAGGTAATTTTCCATATCTAAGCTCTGCTACCTTGTTTAGGTCATAACTTCTTTCGGCTTGCTCAATTTGTGCATTTGTCTTTTCTATATCTTCTCTTAATTTTTGTACTTTTTCTATTGACTTCTTTTCATTGTCCCATTTTGCTTTCATACTATCAAATTTCGTTTTAAGCTCTGCTTTTTCTTTTTTGATGTCATCCAATCTTTGCTTAGAAAATTCATCCTTTTCTTTTGATAATGCTGTTTCTTCTATTTCTAACTGCATTATTTTTCTTGAAACTTCATCTAGTTCTACTGGCATTGATTTCATTTCTGTTTTTATTAAGCTACAAGCTTCATCAACCAAGTCGATTGCTTTATCTGGCAAAAATCTATCTGTTATATATCTGTGTGAAAGTGTTGCAGCTGCAATTAAACTACTATCTGAGATTTTTACCCCGTGAAATACTTCATATCTTTCTTTTAAACCTCTTAGGATAGAAATAGTATCTTCTACACTTGGCTCATCTACCATTACTGGTTGGAAACGTCTTTCCAAGGCTTGATCTTTTTCTATATATTGTCTGTATTCATTTAGGGTAGTTGCACCAATACAATGAAGTTCTCCTCTTGCAAGCATTGGTTTTAAAATATTGCCTGCATCCATTGCTCCATCAGTTCTTCCTGCTCCAACAATAGTGTGAATTTCATCAATGAATAAAATGATTTTGCCCTCGCTTTTCTTTACTTCTTGTAAAACTGCTTTTAATCTTTCCTCGAATTCGCCTCTATATTTAGCACCTGCAACAAGTGAGCCCATATCTAGTGAGAATATTGTACAATCTTGTAAATTTTGTGGTACATCTCCTCTTACTATTCTTAGTGCCAATCCCTCAGCTATAGCAGTTTTTCCGACACCAGGTTCACCAATTAGACAAGGATTATTTTTTGTTTTTCTGGAAAGTATGGTAATTACATTTCTTATTTCTGTATCTCTACCAATTACTGGGTCAAGCTTTTGTTCTCTTGCCATTTGCACTAAGTCTTGTCCATACTTCTTTAAGGCATTGTATGTACTCTCTGGATTATCACTGGTTACTCTGGTATTTCCTCTAACACTTGATAGCGCCTTTAGAAAATCATTTTTGTTTATATTATATTTTTTAAATATTGCCTTAATATCACTGCTTGGGTTGTCTAAAATAGAAAGCATTAAATGTTCAACTGAAACATAATCATCTTTCATTCTTTCGGCTATTTTTTCAGAATTTGTTAATACTATATCAACATCTTGCGAAACATAAATTGCATCTGCTTTCCTTGCGCCGCCAACCATTTTAGGGTCATTTTCTACTTTATTTCGTATATCATTTTCAAAGCTATCTGGTACACCCATTTTGTTTAGTAACTCTTTAATCAGGCTATCTTCTTGCTCCAATAAAGCTAAAATTAAATGTTCTTCTTCAATTTGAGAATTTTGATTTTGCACAGCTAAATCTTGTGCGTTTTGAATTGCTTCTAAAGATTTTTGTGTAAACTTTTGTGCATTCATTATAAATCAACTTCCTTTCTTTTGTCGCGTTTTGGGACAGGCTCTTTTCCGACATCATTGTCGGGTTTGGGAACAGGTCTGTTTGGGACATTTTTATCTCATTTAGACCTGTCCTCAAAGTGCCATAGCTATTTTATCACAAATAGTATGAAAGTACAAATGTGAAGATATATTTTCGCATTTTTTATAGTTTTACTTTAAGTATCGTATACAAAATGTTGTGCCTTTTCCCACTTCTGAATCTACAGCAATATAGCCATTATCCTTTTCTATAATTGTTTTTGCAAGAGCAAGTCCAATTCCGACACTATCTTTGCTAGAATTTTTTCCTTTATAAAATCGTTCAAAGATGTGCTTTATGTCGCTTTTTTCTATGCCAACTCCTTTATCTTTTATTGTTATTTCTGAATACATATTATTTTCATCATATTCAATATAAATTTTACTATTTTGTCTCGAATGCTCCACACTATTTTTTAATATATTTGTAATCGCTTCCACCTGCCATTTAAAATCACATACAACTATAGGACCTCTTACTTCTTGTTGTGAATTTTGTCCTAGTCCAAATTGATTGGTTTTTGAATTATTTATATAATCAGGCCTATCACCTTTTCCCGTAGCTTTTGATTTAAGATTTATTGTTATTATTTCCATATTTTTTAAATCGCACAATGTTGAGACGCTTTTTATTGCCTCTTCTATAATATCTTTTAAATTTTCTTCTTTTCTGCTAAATATGATTGTGTCTACATCAAATTTGGATAATTTTAACAATGATTGCACAAAGAAGTTCATATTTGCTATTTCTCTATGAATATCTTTAATAAATTCATTTCTAGTTTCTACATCCATATTTTTGTTATCTAAGATGTTATCTAACATTATAGTAATAGAGGTAAGTGGTGTTTTTAATTGATGAGATATGTCTTCCAATGACTTTTTTAAACTAATTTTATCATTTTTCGAATTTTCTGCCTGTTCTTTTAGCATTACTGTTATTTTGTATAGCTCATTTTTCAATATTGACAACTCATCTTCGCTATTATCTTGTATGTCTAAAGCATAGTTTTTGTTATTTAGCTCTTCAATATAATTGGTTATTTCGTCAATTTTCTTTTTTTGATTTTTCTTATACACAACAAAAACTAAAATGATGCACATAAAAAGCATTAGTGTTACTACTATATTTACTAGCAAAAATTTAGTGTGGTTCATATCATTTTTGAGAATTACGGAATCTTTTTCTAAATTGATTCCATATTCCAAAAGTATATTGCTTGCATTTACTTCGTCGCTATTTAATATTTGAACTATTTCGCTTGTATCTATGTTCGGATATTTTTCTTGAACTTTATCTACAATTTGATTGATTACTCCATTTACATTTTTTGTGTATTGTTTGTACTGCATTTGAGTTAATACATAATTTACAATTATATAAATCAAGAAGATTATTGTACATATAACTAGATATTTTTTTAATTTTACTTTATTCTTCATCTATTCTATACCCTATTCCCTTTACTGTTGTTATAATTGGAGAGCCTAGTTTTTGCCTAATTCTTTTCATATATACTGTAATAGTGTTGTCAAATACATCGTTTCCAGTCCAATCCCAAATTTTTTCTATTATATACTCTCTAGTAATGACTTTGTTTAAGTTTGTAAATAACAACATTAGTATTTTTAGTTCTAAAGAAGAAAAGGATAACTCCCTTTCTCCTTTATATATACACATCTTATCTAAATTACAGGTAATGTCTTGTATTTTTATAATATTATGCTTTTTATTTCGAAGCAAGACTTTGTTGATTCTTGCTATCAATTCTCTTGTTGAAAATGGTTTTGTTACATAATCCTCTGCACCCAGTTCTAGTCCTTTTACTACATCGCTTTCTTCATCTTTTGCTGTTAAAAATATTGTGCTTATTCCGTATTTCTTTTTTATTGTTTTATATAAGTCAAAGCCGTTTCCATCTGGAAGAGTAACATCCAATATTATTAGGTCTATTTTTTCTTGTTCCAGCATTTTTAGTGTGCCTGCTACACTTTCCGTGCATAAAATACTATATTTATTTTGCATTAAAGTATATGTTAAAGCTTTTGTTATTGCTTTGTTATCTTCTACCAAGAGAATCTGCATTTTGTTTGTTTCCTTTCTTTTTTAAGCTCATAGTATTTTATACTATTGGTTTGCTATTTTAGGCTCATAGTATTTTATACTATTTGGTTTGCTATTTTCAAACTTATAAAAGTAATTTTATTATACAAATATATCGCACAGTTAGTATAAAAGCTGACAATCTTTTCTTTATACATTTTCTTTTCTAATTGTTTCAATTATGTTTTGCTTGTTTATTTTACCTATTGCGAATCTCATTATGATAAATACAATTATAAATACAAATACAACTGAGATGATGAGTGCTTGTATTGGCCATATAAAGCCATAATCTAAGTTATTTGCAAATGCTTTATAAATAGCAAATGATGCAATTAGTCCTAAAATTATCCCATATAGTAAAGCCTTAACTGAATAAAATATCGTTTCTAAGTTTACCATTCTATTAAATTCCTTTTTGGTCATTCCTATGCTTTTTAGCATTGCAAATTCTTTTTGCCTTAATTCAATGTTTGAAGTTAAAGTGTTAAAAATATTTGTTATTCCAATTAAAGTGA
>CALXVA010000090.1 GCA_944391835.1 uncultured Clostridia bacterium
TTTAATTCTTCGCCTTCCAATGCCTTAATTAATGCAATTGTTTGTACATCATCATAGAAATTAATACTTGGCTTTTTTGCTTTAGGTGGTCGTACTCTTGATGCAGGATTATATGGAATCATTTGCCAATATACTGCTTGTTGTAACATAGAATGTAATAATCTGTGATGTTCTAGTACAGTTTTTGAAGATAACTTATGTTTAATATTTTTTCTAATATAAGTTGATTCACTTAATTCTTGGTATAAATACATTAATTGCATTGGTTGAATTTTGTCTAAATACATGTTGCCTAGATAGGGGAGAATTCTTGATCTTAACATACTTTTATATCTTTCATGGGTTTTAGGAGATAAATTTGGAATAGCATAATTGTTAATCCAAAAATCAGCAAAATCTCTAAAACGCATCTTTTTAGCAGACAGTGCTTGTCCAGTTTCTATTTCAGATATAAACAGAGCTAATTCTTTTCTAGCCTCACTTTTATTTCTAGCTTGAACAGTTTTTTTGTACATAATTCTTTTTCTATCATCAGTATAGCCAGCAGAAACTCTTAATCTATATGAATTCTCTCCACGCTTTTCGATATTTCCTACCACACCTTCATCACCTCCTTTCATGTGGTAGGGAATATAGATAAATTAAATATATTTAAAAACTTCTTCAGGATAAAGTATTTTGTTCTTATTCTTAAATTCATCAATATCTATCCATTTAGCAATAGTTTCACCATGATCATCTATTACTTTATATTCTTCTTTATAATTTTCATCAGATATATCAATTGAATAAAATAAAATTAATTCATGAGCTTTTCTTCCTTGATATGTAAAGATGTTTTCTGATATTCCTAAAAAATCTTTAACTGTAATATCAATATTAATTTCTTCCAAAAACTCACGTTTTAGAGCTTCTTTGCTCTTTTCTAGAAATTCAATACCTCCACCTAAACATCTGTAAAAAGTTTCATTTTTTACTTTGTCAAAACCTTCTGAAACTAATAGCTTATTTTTTTTGATAGCAAGACCTAAAGCTATTGGTCTTATTTCTTTAAATTTGTCCATAAAAAAACCTCCTCTAAATCAAAATAATATAATTTTTCTCCGTTACTTAAAGTGTCCAAAAATGTAGCACCAAATTTTTCGTAATAATTAATTAAGTCTGTTTTTAGATATAATTTCTTAAATCCTCGATTTTTAGCTTCTTCTAGAATTGCATTATTAAGTATTTTAGAATATCCTTTTCCTCTAAATTCTTCTTTTACATACATAGTGGCATACCATGGTGATAAATCTTTCCTTTCATCTCCATCAGTTGGAAATATAGATATAAAGCCTATTAAAATATCATCATCTAATAAAACTAATTTACAATATAAAGGATTGTCAAAGTTATTAATAATTTTAGATGTTTTTTTATTTATCTTTGCCTCAAATTCTTCTTCTGAATTAGTTTTTTTACCCCATTCTTTTTGAGTAAGTATAGCAACTTCTCTTAAAAATTCTTGCTTTTCTTTTATATTATAAATTTTTAGCATATGGCCTCCAGTTTTAGAAGATTTCTAATTTTTTCAATTTTATCCTTATCTGTTATATAGTCTTTTCTTGGTTTAACAAAATTTTTAGAACCTCTTTTTTCAAAAGCATATCTAGGTATAAGCTGTATATGGAAATGATTCATTGGACCATCACACATAGTACAAAGATATATACTTTCTGCGTTATAAACATTTTGTAAAATGTTCATTACTTTCTTGGAAAAAATAAATATTTCACTACATAAATCATCAGGAATGTCCATCATATTTTTATAATGTTTTTTTGTTGAAACTATTGTATGACCAGCTGCTCTTGGATTACTTACTAAAAAAATTTCGAATTTATCATTTTCAAAAAGAAGTTTATCAGAAATATCTCCATACAAACAATTATTATTTTCTTTATCATAACATGTAGGGCATATTCCTAAATCTGTCAGAATAGCAGGAGATATAGTACCTTCATTCTCTAATATACTTATAATTGGATTTTTTATTTTTTTCCATAGTACTTTTAAATTATCATAAGATAATGCATTTTCTACATCGCTAGGACAAGTCCATTTTAAAGTTTCTTGATCTTTTAAATCTATATTTTTTGATGTTGCACCATCATCTATTGATATATAATAATAACATTCTACGTTTTCTCCTGATGGGGTAGTGTATTTTAAAATATAAATTTCTTTATTTATCAATAAATGATTTGTTCTTAAAGTTTCTTCTTCAGTTTCTCTAATGGCACATTGCTCAAGTATTTCACCATTTTCGAGGTGTCCTTTAGGAAAAGAACAATCATTATTATTATTTCTATATACCAAGCCAATTTGTTTTAATGTTAAATTTAATAAGATAGTTCCAGCTTTTTTTACTATCATAAGTTACCTCCTACAATTACTTGTTCATTATAAATGAAATTATATCTTATTATTTTCATTATAATAAGGCTTTTTGTTTTCTACAATCATCGCAGAAATGTTGTAATTCTGGATTATCTTTTACTCTAGATAAAAAATACTTGCCACATTTTCTACACTGATAAGGGTAATAACCATTAACATAATCTTCAACCAATTCGTAATACATATAAGAAAGAAGTGAAGAAAAAGTTAGTTTTCTTTTATAAGAAGTATCATAATAAAAGTTAATATCTCTAAGCTTATCATTAACTTTTGATAAAAATACATTAGGGTAAAGTAGAAATAAAGTTATCAAATTTCTCATTTCATTAGCCATGTATTCAACATCATGAACTGTTTCTCGATATCCCATAAGAGCATTTTCTTTCATGAATGATATATCTTCATCAGATGCACTAAATAAATTAGGATTTGTCATAACTAAATCTACTAATAAATTCATAGGTGAAATATTAAATTGACCATTTATTTTATAAATTCCAGGACATTGTTTCTTAAACATAGAAACATTTTCATATTTATCATTGTATTCTGTAGCACCCAAAAAGCCAAATTCAGATAAAAAGTCATAACATTCTTTTAAATGAGAATTAGCATCTGGAGCACATCCTAGAAAAGGTAAATAAATTCGAGTGTATTTTTCCTTTAAACTTGATAAATCGTAAAATTCAATATCAGTATCTTTTGATAATGCATAAATTCCATGTTTATTTTTTTCATAAGGTATTGGATTAGAAATCTTAATCCAATAAAATGTATCTTCTATATTATTTTTATTAATCTCATAATCATCAGTCCTTCCTGTTAAATAATCAACAGAAACGTGAAAAAAATCAGCTAATTTTATTAGCATATTAAATCCTGGATATACATTTTTGTTTTCGTAATTTGATAAAGTAGCCCTTCTTTCGCCTAAACTTTCAGCAAGTTGTGCTTGTGTAATATCATATGATTTACGCAATTCTTTCAAACGATTACCAAAATTAAACTCATCCATTATAATAATTTCCCCCTTACAAACTAAAAACATTATACACAAAAAAGTACGATTTGTAAACAATAAAAATAAAAAAATTTATAAAAAATCTCAAAAAAGTATTTACAAAATTAAAAAAATATTATATTATGTACGCATAATGAGAAAAGAAAAGGAGGCGATAGTATGAATAGTGAGAAATTAAACCTAGATACAAAAGAAAGAAAAGTTTTAGATTCAGTAGAAGCAGCACAATATTTAGGAATCTCATATTGGTTAATTCGTAAATTAGTAAGAGAAAAGAAAATACCATATTACAAAATAGAATCTAAAACACTATTTACAAAAGAAATTCTAGATAAATATATTCAAGATAGTCTAGAAGAACCAAAGAAAAAAGTAAAATATACTTTTGATAATTTCTAGAACAAAAAATATTTTACTAAGAAAGCAGGTGATTATAGGTGAAAGGAGGAAAAAGATATTGGTTTAAGTTCTACAATAATTTTTTTGAGAACGAAAAAATCAAGCAAATTAAAAGACAAAAAGATGGAGATAGACTTATTGTGATTTTTATAAATTGTTTGGCAATAGCAGCAAATTGTGAATCTGGAGGATATTTAAAAATAAGTGAAAACAAGTTTTTTACCATAGAAACATTAGCACATCATATGGGTAGAAATCAGAAAAGTATCGAGAGTGCACTAGATATTTTCCAGGAATATAGCATGATTATACAAGATGAATATGGGTATAAAATTAAAAATTGGAATAAGTATCAAAACTTACAGGAGAAAGGGATAAAGGATAAAAAAGAATCCACAAAAATAGGAAAAAATGTGGATACAGAAAGAGAAAAAGAATTAAAAAAAGAAATAGAAACAGAAGGAGGTGGGATTTATGCAAAGCAGAGTTATGGAAAAATCAAAGATTTTATATAATCTAGATGAAATTTTGCAAAATGGATATTCTATAAAAACAAAAATACCTGAAGCAACAAGATGCAAGTATTGTAATAAAATTCTAAAGCCAAGAGGAGTATTAAATCCAATAAGCAAAACAATAAATGTATTTATAGAAAATGAAAAATGTGATTGTAAGCAAGCAATAGAAGAAAGAAATAAGGCAAAAGAAAAGTTACAAGAAGAGTTAATGATACAATATGAGAAATTTAGAAAAGAAGAATTAAACAAAAAAATTAAGCAATATTATGGAACAGATTTTATAACAGCACAGTTTAAACAAAAAACTTTAGAAAATTTTATTACAAATGAACAAAATTCAATAACAAAATTAGCAGCAGAAAAATTTATATCAGATTTCAAAAATTTCAAAAATGGTATTATATTTGAAGGAGAAAATGGAACTGGAAAAACACATATTTCAATGGCGATATGTAATGAATTATTGAAAGAAAATATACCAATAATATTTGGTACATTAACAGAATTAGTAGAAAAGTATGCTAAATTTTACAAGGATCATACAGATAGTGAACTAACAAAATTATATACAAAAGTAGATTTGTTAGTTATAGATAATTTAGGAGTAGAACCAATGAATGATTGGTTATTAGCTAAATTATTTACAATAATAAATGAAAGAATATTAAATGAGTTACCATATATTATTACAACAAATTATAATATGGAAACTCTAAAAGAGAGACTAAGCATACCAAACAAAGTATGTGAAACGCCAAATTCTATAATATCAAGATTATCTAATATGTGCTATAGAATACAATGCAAATAAAAAAATTATAGAATATAAAAAAGAAAAAAATGTAGCTATTTAATAGTGATGGAATATAAATTATAAACGGTTTGAAGATTATTGCTTTATTGTTGTAATTTACTTTAATTTTACAATTAGCTAAATATCAATTTCAAACCAACAAAAAATGATGGTAAAAATAGCTAGGTAAGGAGGTAGAGATGTTTGAAAGAAGAATTGAAACATATGATAAATATAATTTTAGAAAAAGATTAAATGAGTTTTTAGATGTTGCAAAAACATATATGCAAGATGATTTAAATGAACACAATATTTATCAAGTTTTATACAAAACAGAACAATTTAGAAATGCAATATATAAATGTATAAAATTAAAAAGACCATTAATAGTTGATTCACCATTGCCAGGAAAAGAAGATGGAATAAGTGAGTATGAAAGCAACTATTCAGATGAAATTTTAAAAATTAGAATAAACGAATTGTTGCCACCAGTAAGGACCCCATATAATAATAAAAGATTAGAAAATACTTGCCAAGTGATTGGAGAAAAGTATAAAGGTTTATTTATAAACAGAGAAGTTATTATTAGAGTACAAGTAAGCGTACCAAGAGATAATTGGGACATAGATAATAGAGATTTAAGATATATTTTGAATGGATTTGTTTATGGTGGACTTATTACAGATGATAATATTAGATATGTAAG
>CALXVA010000091.1 GCA_944391835.1 uncultured Clostridia bacterium
GCACCAAAATATCAGGTTAGAAATCAAATTTCTAACCTGAATTTTTTTGCGTAATTTCAAGAAAATCCCCTATTTTATAAGGATTAAAAAAGAGTCTTTAAAAGTTCTAAAAAACACCCTTAAATGTATATAAGATGTCGGGATTGATTATAGCAATAATTGAAAATATATTCCATTCGGTCTTTATTAAATTAAAATCAAAAAATTTTTGTTTCATTTATTAGCACCTCAATAATATAACCTTGTTCTTTTTATTTAGCAAAAAATTCTACAATTTTAAAAATCTTATAGCATTTTATTATTATAAATAAAATCAACAATATTCTGATGTTTTACACCATCTCTTTTTTGAAGTAACATATCCATAGTGAATAAGTACCTTGGGTATAGGTCTTTAATCATATAGAATGGTCTATATTCTCTTTCTTCAGTTTCTTTATTACTAATATCTTTAGAAACTTGAATATAATAGTAATCATCATAATTTGCTCTTGCAATAAAATCACATTCTAGTTTTCCAATATAACCAACAGAAAGTTTATAATTTTTACACTTTAAATATGAATATATTACATTTTCAAGAACTGGTCCGTAATTTATTCTATTATCAGTGTTTTGTGAATAATAAATACTTAAATCAGCTAAATAGTATTTTTTTTCTCCCTTTAAAACTGATTTTGATTTTATATCAAACAATTCACAAGGGTAAATAATTTTTGCTTTTTCCAAAATATCTAAATATCTTTTTATTGTTCGTCTGTCAACATTTATTTTTACTTCTTTTTTTAAATAATTATATATGTTCTTAATAGAAATAACGGCTCCGAAATTATTAATAACAAACTTTTGTATTCTTTCAAATAAAGCTTTATCATTTATTCTATTACTTGTTTTAATGTCTTTTTCAAAAATTTGATTTATAACACTAGAAGTATATGTTATTTTTTCCTCATAATTATCATAATATAAAGATTTAGGAAAACCACCATTTCTAATGTATTCTTCAAACTCCAAATAAATATTTTCGTTAACGCTCTTATTCAAAAATCTTTTCATGTCTATATATTCATAAAAAGAAAGAGTCATCATTTCTATTTCAATGTATCTTCCAGTTAGTTTTGTCACTAATTCACCACTTAAAAGATAAGAATTTGATCCTGTAATAAAAATGGATATATTTCCTTCCTCTCTATATGAATTTATTAAAGTTTCAAATCCCTTAACATTTTGTATTTCGTCAATAAATAGATATTTAAAATCATTATCTACTATTTGTTCATCAATTATTTTTTCTAATTGTTTTGAAGTTTTTATATTTTTATATTCTTTTTTATCCAATTCAATATATATGATGTCTTTTTCTTTTACACCATTTTCTATAAGTTCTTGAATAATAGATTTAAAAAAAAATGATTTTCCACATCTTCTTATTCCAGATATAACTTTAATCATATCATCTTTATAAAACCCACGAATTTTTTTAAAGTAATCTTCTCTTTTATATATTTTTTCCATATCATCACCATAGTTATATTATAATAATTTTCAAAAAAAGTCAAGTTCCCGACCACTTTTACATATAAATCGTTTAAAAATGGTCGGGAAGCAATTAAAATTTTATTTATTTAGCTATATGACATTATTATCATTATTCAATAAAATTATTTTTCTTCTGCCTGCTTTTATTTATATTTTCTCTATTTCGGCATTGGATAGTATCATATTCAGCTTTGATATTTTTTGCAATAAATGGTTTGCCACAATGCTTACATAGTTTAACTTCTGTTCTTCCAGATGTTTCGTTTAATAATAAACTTCTTTTATATCATCTGAAACATCATCATACAAATATGCACAAATTAGAAGTTTAATATCATAAATAGTAGTAGCAAAATCAATTATTTCTGAAATTGTTTCTGCATAATTTTTTGAAAATATTATATCATCAAGTCTATCTCCTTCAGTTTGTTTAAAATAATCATCGGGTCCTGCATTTCGATGATAATCATTAGATTTCATTGTTTTTGACCAATCAATTTTTGAGTCTTTCCAAAAATACTTTTTTTCAAATTCTAATGCACTTATAGAAGTATTATTTCCAACTGATTCTTTTCCTATTACTAATAAATCTTTTAGAATCTGATTTCTTATTTCAAATGGATCGTATGTATTAGGTATTGCGTTTTTATCTGCAACTATGTAAAATTTATCCTCTTTTTTTTCTATATTATATTTACTGTATTTGCACCATTTAGCCGTAAATTCAATTTTTTCTTCTTTAATCATTTTCACACCTCAAAAAAATTTATAAAATTCAAGAAAACTTATTGGCTTTTACAGTGATATATTATAAATTCGATATAGTTGAGTTACTAAACTATGTCTATATTATATGATTTTAAAAAAATAATGTCAATAGATGGTAATTTTGCAAAATAAATTTATTCTTGAATATATCACACCAGAATAAAACTCAAATATCTTGATAAATAGCCTAAAAAATGATATAATTAGCAAGCAATAATATTTTGCAAGCCAAAGAGCAGTAAAAACTGTTCGGAGGCTGATATTTCCGAATAATTAAGAGGAGGTAAAAATATAAAGTCTTAAAGGTGTAAACAATTAACAAGATTTAAGGTATCGTTTTTTAAGAATGAACATCTAGGAGGTTATTATATGTCATATATATCAACCCTAGCGAAGCATCCTACTGCTCATCCTACTTTAAGCAAAAAGTTGCGGCATAAATGCAAGGCTGTTCGTAGAGACTATACCAATTTTGCCGGTTCAACTGTTCCACCTCTATCAAAAGAAATCTACCAAAAGGCTATGAAAGGCTATTTAAAACAAAAGAGTGATTGACGTTAAAAAAATATGGGGTTCGAATAAGTTCATAATTTTAAGACTTTACAAAAGACACGGAAATTTTCCGTGTCTTTTGTCTAAAAAAATCAAGGAGCATATTATAAACTCCTTGATATTTTTTATTCTTCTACTTTTACAAAAGAACTTTTTGGAACACCACATAGTGGGCAAACCCAATCATCTGGTAAATCCTCAAATTTTACAGACTCAACTGCATCATCATAAATATAACCACATGCTAAGCATTTATATTTGTCCATTCTTTCTCCCTCCTATCTCAATTTTTTATTGACTTATTTTATCTTGTCATTTTTATGTATTATATCACATATAAAGCATAATATCACAAATTTGGTAAAAAAAAGATATAGGAAACTCACTCCTATATCCCCTATGAATTCATATTTTTATATAAATTTCAAATTATTTTTTATTTACTAATTCTTTTAATGCTTTTCCTGCTTTGAATACAGGTGCTTTAGAAGCTGGTATTTTTATTTCTTCTTTAGTTTGTGGGTTTCTACCTTTTCTAGCAGCTCTTTTTCTTACTTCAAAAGTTCCAAATCCAACTAATTGAACTTTATCTCCTTTAACTAATGAATCTGTTACAACATCTACAAAAGCATTTAGTGTTGCTTCAGCATCTTTTTTTGTTTCTCCTGTTTTAGCTGCGATAGCTGCGATTAATTCTGATTTGTTCATTTTAATTACCTCCTATAAGATTTTCATATGTAGACTGTAAACGCTATCTACTACTATCAATATTCTCCAAATTTCAATAAAATCCTTCTTTTTTTTATTAAAATTTGCATATTACTACATTTTTTTAAGATTTAAAAGTTTATTTTGTTTGCAAAATCCTTGTTTTTATTTTAGTAATTCATTGTTCTATTCTTTATAATACTTAACAACTTGTAATGTGCTTATTTGCTGTTACCCTTACAATTGACCTTTTTATATTAGTATTCATCTATAAATTTTTAATATTTTTAGCACATTATAAATAGCACTTCCAAACGGTATTTTCTTTATTTCGTCTTCTGAAAATACTTTCAAAACTAATATGAATAAAAAATAAATAGTAATTGCTATCAATAGTGTTAATAGTATACACACTTTCTCAGAAATTATACATAACAATTTATTGTATGCAAATATTGTGCAAATTCCCATCATTAACGTTGCTAGAATTGGCTTTATAAAATCCTTTAAACCAAACTGTATATTCACATATTTCTTTACCATAAACATAGACAATGTACATGTAAATATATGACTCACCACTGTAGAAAGTGCTGCGCCTGCTGTTCCCCCAAATATAAATTCATTTGGATTTATTTGTACCAAAATTGTATTTAAAAGCAATTTTATTGCAGAACCAAAAACTAAAATTACTGTAGGCACCATAGTTTTACCTAATCCGTGTAATATTGAATTTATATTTTGATTAAGCATTATAAACGTTATTGAAACAGAGCTAATTTGTAATAGTAGTTCTCCTGATGGCTGGTTTGGAAATAACAATTCTAGTATTGGTTTTGCAAATACTATCATTCCCACTGTGCTAGGAATTCCTATTAATACAGAAATAAGCATAGAAAACCTAATTTTACTATTAGCACCTGAAAAATCGTTACTTGCTTTTGCAGATGATACTACAGGTATTAGCGTACTTGTAAAAGCTGAATTAAACGATAATGGAAACGAAACCAAAGTGTCTATTTTTCCACATAAAATACCATATTCAAGCTTTGCTTCTGTTTCTGACATAAATTTTTTTAGTCCTCTTATTATAGTAAGTGAATCTATGTTTCTATTTATTCCACTAATAATTGGCCCTATAGACATTGGTACAGATACTGTTAGTATTTCTTTTATGGTCTTTCTTATTCCTTTATATTTGTAATTTACGCTTCTTCTTATTTCGTTTGCAATTTCTCTTTTTACACTTGTGTAATATTTATATAAATACACAAAGCAAATAATTTCTGACAAGGTAGTAGCTACTGCTGCTCCACCCGCCATCACTCTAGTATCAAATCCTGTTGTTTGTGCAATAAATTCTATTAACGTAATTGTAATAATTGTTCTAAAAATTTGCTCTATTGTTTGCGAATTAGCACCTATATTTAAATTTTCTCTTCCATTAAAATATCCCTTAATTACTGCCGTTATTGATGTAAAAAATATTGCCGGTGACAATGCAAGTAAGCTTAATTTTGCCTCTGGAATTTGTAGCCATTGTTCTGCCATAGTTTCTGCAAACAAAAATAGAAATAAAGATAATGCAAAGCCCAGTAAGCCAAATGCTATAATTGCAATTTTAAATGTTTTATGTGCTCCCTTGCTATCACCTACAGCTAATCTTTCAGACACTATTTTCGATACTGCATTGGGTATTCCCATTGAAGATATTGTAAGGAACAATGCATATATTTGAAATGCACTAGAATATATTGCATTACCTTCATCACCAAAACCTTGCTTATTTGTTAAATATATTTTGTTAATTACGCCTATTATTTTTATAAATATGTGTGCTACAAGTAAAACAACTATATTTTTTAAGAAACTAGTTTTCTTTAGTTTTTTGTCTTTGTACTTTAAATTTCTCATATTTAATAGTATTCGTTTTAGTTTGTTTTATGCTTTGTTGTAGTTCATTGTCTTTTTAAATGTCAAACAATGTATAGTATAAAACTTTTATTTGAGTGCTTAAGGTGGGGACCGACAAGTTTACAAACTGTTAAACTGAATGAATATGAAGTTTTTACAGTTTGTACGATGTTGGGGGCCGAAAATAAAAGTTTTATACTATTTATTGTTTGACAAAAGCAAGTCTAAGAACTGCAACCTTTTTCCCACTTTTTTTCCAAAATGTAGTGTTACAATTGATGTGAAACAAAAATAATAGAAAAAAAGTGATTCAAGTAGTATAATTGAATT
>CALXVA010000092.1 GCA_944391835.1 uncultured Clostridia bacterium
CTACAGATGCAAATGAGGTGTGCCTCCTCCCTCCTGCATCAAATGGAGATATTCTTACAAGTCTATGTACCCCCTGCTCCCCTTTTAAGTATCCATAAGCATAATCTCCTGATACCAAAAAGGTTACACTTTTAATACCAGCTTCTTCACCTGCTAAATAGTCTAGCTCTTCTACTTTATATTCATTGGCACTTGCCCATCTAGTGTACATTCTATATAACATTTCTACCCAGTCCTGTGCTTCGGTTCCTCCTGCACCTGGATGTAGAGTTATAATTGCATTGCTAATGTCATATTTTCCAGATAATAATGTAGATGTTTCAAGCTTTTCGAGTTCGGTATCTAAAGTGTTTATCCCTGTTTCTAACTCTTTTTCTAAGTCTGCATCACTTTCTTGAAGCAATAAATTTTTAATTTCTATTAAATTATCTAAGTCAGTTTTAACTTTTTTAAATTGACTAACTTTATTTTTAAGCTCGGTAATTCTTTTTAAAACTATGGAACTATTTTTTGAGTCACTCCAAAATTCTGCCTTATTTGTTTGATTTTCTAAATTAGCTAATTCGTTTTCTAAATTTGTTATGTCAAAGTGAATCACCTATTTTTGTTAATTTGTATTCTAACTCTTGTAGTTTTTGCCCTATTTCTTGTAAATCTATCAATTTATCACATCCTTTCGGTTAAATGTTATTTATATTTTTTATTTATTTTGCCATTGTTTCAAAGAATAGTTTTTCGAAATACCTCTTTATTAATAAGTCACTTAAATTATAATAATATACTGTAAAAAAGTCAAGGAGAATATATCCGAAGATATATTCTCCCTGCTCCAGCGTTACTTTAGAATGGTATTGCTTAGAACATAATGTTTATTTTCTGTCTCCAAAATTTAATACAGACCAAAAGAGCAGGCCTATATTAAATAGGATCCTGCTCTTTTGGCTGTTGCACTTAAGTTAGCTCATTGTGCTTAACCTAAGTACAAGGAGAAACTTATGCCGAAGACAACATTTTTGCCATCTTCATTGCACCCTCAAAGGATTCTGCTCCTCCAAGGTAACCGGCAATATGCACAAAATTTGCATCATTTACGCCGGTAATTTTTCTAAGTTGTTCTTTCGGAACTCCTCGCCAGTTCCTCGGTATGGCTTTTCTTTGATCTCCTTCGCCCGGTTTAGTGGGAATTCCTTGAAAATTATACCCACCACGCCGGCTCGGATACACCACAAACCAGATATCGCTGGCTTTTTTGTTCTGACTGTCAAAGAAGCAGTCGTGCCAAGGGACATAGACTGGCAACACCATTATGTGGTTAGTCGACTCGTCGATAGCTCTATCGACAATGTCTTTGCTTTCTGCTTTCGCCAAAGCATGCATTAATGCATTATCGAAAACAGTCTTAGCAAAACTGCATGCTTCCAAAAATGCTTCGTCCACGTCCTTATCGGATTCCCAGGTAGGATTAAAATTACCGATGATTGTCGAAACCGTAAAAGGTTTCGCGGGGTATACCATTTTCGGCATTTCACCACAATCGGTAGCATCGATGCTTTGGATTAACTCATGGTCAATCCACTCCCAAACTAGCTGAGGTTCACGAGTTCCAGTCTTTTTTACAATAGAAAGACCGAACTTCTTCCAAATTAGCCCACATGATGCATACGGGACTCCGTTCGGGCGAATCCCATTGCCACCATATTGGTGGTGATCGAATTCTCCCAGCCCTACATCATACACAATCACATTAGAGGGTAACTCCTTCGGGATGTCTTTGTCTTGACTCCGAATAACGTATAACGTTCCGAAGTAGAGTTCAAGAATTACCGACGCGAACACCTCATCGGCATGGAACTTACCCATGTGGGTAACTCCGTACATTTTATTTACCCAAAATTCTACATTCCGAATATTTTCTTTGATAATTTTAAGCATAACGCTTTCTCCTTTCTTTTTTTAATGTAAAACTTTTTATAAAGTCAACGTTCAACTTCTATTTTAACATATTTTATGTAAATTTTCAATACTTATTTTCAAACAAATATTTAAATATAAAAGACAAAAAATTAGAGAGATTACACACTTAACCTCTCCAAAATTTCCATGACCTCTTTATTTCTTCTGGGTCATCAATTTCTATATTTTCATTATTTAATATTTTTTGTGGATTATCCAATGAAAGTGTCTTCAAATAATTAGGTCCAATTAGCTTTTCTAATTTATTAAGTATTTCTGGCATTTCAGCATATACAGTATTAGGTTTATGATTATCAGAGCCTAAGAAATGTATCATATTATGTGTAAGAAGTTTTTTAACCGTTTCTTTTGCTTCTTTACCATATCTACCCACAATACTTGCATAGTTAGACTGAAATAGCACTCCCCTATCTATGTAATTTAAAAGCCAATTTGGGTCGCTTTGCACAAAATCGTATCGTTCTGGATGTGCTAATATTGGAACTTTGCCAGCATTTAAAATATCATATATTACTTCATCTACATTATATGTTGAGTTATGCATAGGAACCTCAAATAAAACATATTTACTATTATTCAATGATACACTCTTTTTATTATTTAAATCATCAATCAATGTAGAAGTTATATATATTTCGTTTCCTTGGTATAAATTAATTCCAATGGCTTGACTTTCTCTTTTTATTTCCTCTATTCTCTTAGATATTTCTTCTGCCGAAACTTGGAAATAGTTGCTAAAATGTGGAGTTAAGATAATATCAGTAAACCCTACGTTTTTAGCTTCTTTAAGCATTTGTAAAGTTTCATTTAAACTTGTAGAGCCATCATCTACTCCATAAACTAAATGACAATGAACATCTATCATTTTTATCTCTCTTTTCACTTATATTTATTTTAGTTCTTCTTTACTAATTCTGTTTGACTGTCCATTAGGTCTAACTCTTGATTTTAAATCAATGTTCTTGCTAGAACTTCTCTTTGAGTTAGTTGTACTTTGTCCATAATAATATGATGAATAATATTCTTTTCTAGTTGTAGGCATTTTATTAATAACAACACCTGCTATTTTACCACCTACGTTTAATATATCTCTTTTTATTGTTTCCAAATCTTCAATTTTTGTTTGATTATATGCACAAACAATTATTGTAGTATCAACATTTCTAGATATAATTAAAGCATCTGTAACTAAGCTTGTTGGTGTACCATCATATATTACAATATCACACATACTTTCCAATTTTTCCATTAGTTCATTCATTTTTTCAGAAACTAATAGCTCAGATGGATTTGGTGGTATACTGCCAGCTGGAATTAAATATAGGTTAGTTAATTCAGTTTTTCTTATATAATTTGTTATATCAACATCGCCACAATACTCTCCATCAGAATTTATTCCGGATAAATAATTAGAAAGCCCAGGTGATGGAGTAGTATTAAATATGTTGAATAATCTACCTTTTCTCATATCGCTATCTACTAAAATAACTCTTTTTCCAGCTTGTGCAAAAGTTGTAGCCAAATTTGAAGATACCCAACTTTTACCTTCTGAAGGAGATGTAGAAGTAATAAGTAATGACTTTAATTTGCTTTTTGTATTCATAAATTGAATATTTGTTCTTAAAGTTCTAAATAATTCAGATATAGGTGATTTAGGATCTCTAGCTGTAATTACTTCTTTTTTCATTATCTTCTACCTCCTTTTTTATTTTTAGATGTATTTTCACATACAGGTATTGTCGTAAGCACTGTAAGTCCTAATTTTTTTTCTATGTCTTCTTTAGACTTAACTGTAGTATCTAACATATTTGCGATTAATACATATACACAGGCTACAACAAATCCAATTGCTCCAAATATAGCTAAATCTTTTAAGTGATTAATGTTGTATGGTTCTTCCTCAACTTTTGCCTCATCTACTACATATACGTTATCCATTGCATAGTATCCTTTTGCAATTTGCTCTATAAAAACATTTGCTACTTCATTAGCTATATTTTTAGCCATTTCTGCATCTTCATCTACTACCGATATTTGAATTATCTCTGTATCATCTTTGGTTGATACGGTAATATTTTTTCTTAATTCTTCTATCGATTTATCTATTTTTAGATTGTCCTTAACTTGTGTTAAAACAGATTCACTTTTAACTAATACACTATATGTAGAAACTAATTGTTGGTTTAATGTAACTTGTGAAGTAGTCATCCCTTGGGTTGTTCCATCTTGAGTGGTTGCGTTTGATTTAGCAAGCAATATTTGTGTAATAGATTGATACTCCGGTACTAAAAATATATATGAATATATAAATCCAATCACAATAAATATTAGTATTAACAATATAATGTGTACTTTTTTAGCCCAAAATATTCCAAATAATTCTTTTAAATCTAATTCTTCCATAAAATTTTCCCTTCTATTTGTGTATAATGCATCACTTTAATTATTTAATTTTAATAGTTTTATATCTAATAAAGCCAACTATAGCTAATACTGTTATTGTTATTATTCCAACTATTAAAACAATACTAATTCCAGTTTGTGGTAACTTTTTATCTGGTGACTTGGTTGAATCCTTATTCGTATTAGGTGTGCCATTACTAGATGTTCCACTTCCACTTTGGTCAGGATTTGAAATTGTAATATCATTTATTCCAGGTTCATCATCTGTTACATCATCATCTGTAGTAGTATTTGTATTGTCATTATCATCATTAGGAATTTGAGGCTGAAGTACATAAGTAAATTCATTTCTTGGATATATTTCATCTAATACTATACCGTCTGAAATATTTAGTTCATTAATTGCTACAACTCCCTGAGTCGTTTCTGTTATATTTGATGTGTTCAAATTAAATATAATTTCACCAAGTTTTGAATTTGGTTTTGCTGAATCTGTTTCAAATAAAACAGTCTTAGTTTCTGCAGATACAGTTACTTTCCAATCATCATAAGCCTTCCCCTCAATTGTTCTAATCTGATTATCGTAAAAATCCAAATCTGCAACAGCTGTCATAACACAATTTTCTTCTATTCCTTCAAAATTTCCTAAGGAAATGGTAAATATAACTTGATTATCTTTTTGCTCTACATTGTATGTTAAATTAACAGTTGGCTCTGTTTCTGGTTCTGCATCTGTTGCATTTACAATGTTAAAATTAATTGTAAGTGCTAGAATAAGTATTATTGTGAATATTGATAAGATTTTTTTCATCTTTATGACTCCTTCATTTCAAATTATATAATTTTCTATGCATATTCTAGCACAAATAACTATATTTAACAACATAATGAATATTACATTTTTATTACAGATATATTACATTTGTGTTACGTGTATAGATTTATAAACTATATTAATGCATTCCTAATATTTCG
>CALXVA010000093.1 GCA_944391835.1 uncultured Clostridia bacterium
AAGTTGACCCTTATTCTGTGAAATTTTTTTTAAATTTTTTCAAAAATCTATTGACTTTTCATAGTTGGTCTCCTTATCTTGCGCTATTTTGGACTGTCCCCTTTTTTACAATTATTTTATCATCTTAACTTCGTATTAGCAACAGTGAAGTTTTACAAATATTCCATTTTTGACTGTGCGTTCACTTCAATTGATACCTAGCAAAAATTGTGCTAGACTTAAAGTTAAGTTTAGGAAAGAGAGGTCTTTTATTTGAAAGCCTATAGAAAATTATACGAGGCTGAAAAATTTGATACTATAAGAGAATATATTAGCAATGGGATTAAAAAATATCCCAATAATAACGCATTTATATTAAAGCACAAAAATGGAAAAGAGGTAAGTTATACTAACATAACTTACACCAAATTTGGCGAGGACATAAAAGCTTTTGGTACTGCACTTATTAATCATGGCTTAGAAAATAAACGTATTGCAATTATTGGTAAAAATAGGTATGAGTGGGCTATTGCTTTTGTATCCACCCTTTGTGGTGTTGGTATAACCGTTCCGTTAGATAAAGGATTGCCAGAGCAAGAGATTATCCTTTCGCTCGAAAGAGCTAAGGCAGATGCTATTGTTTTTGAGTCTGAATATGAAAATATTATTTTGAATGTCCAAAAGTCTAACACACATATTACCGAATATATTTGTATGGATTCAAATTGTGATGGCAAATTTAAAACTGTTGCAGACATTATAAGCGAGGGAACAGAATTGTTAAAGACTGGAGACACTAAGTATGATAATCATAAAATAGACCCAAATGCCATTGCCTCTATAATTTTTACTTCTGGTACAACATCTATGTCTAAAGCAGTAATGCTCTCTAATAAAAATATTGCATCAAATATTTATAATATAAATTTAGCAGAGAAAATTTATGATACAGATGTAAATATGGCTTTCTTGCCACTTCATCATACTTTTGGTTCAACAGCACTTCTTCTATTTTTAGCAGATGGTGTTACAAATGTATTTTGTGATGGGCTAAGGCATATTCAGGAAAACTTAAGAGAATACAAAGTGTCAATTTTTGTTTGTGTGCCACTTTTGTTGGAAGCAATGTATAAAAAAATTTATGCCGAGGTTGATAAGCAAGGAAAGACAAAACTTTTAAAATTTGCGAATAGCATAAGTAGATTTTTGCTAAAGTTTAAAATTGATATTCGTAGAAAAGTATTCAAACAAATTTTAGATAACTTAGGTGGAAATATACGTTTTGTAATTAGTGGTGCTTCTGCTATTGATAAAAATGTAGCAAGAGGATTTTACGATTTTGGTATTCTTGCAGTTCAAGGTTATGGTTTAACAGAAACTTCGCCTGTCCTTACTGCCGAAAATGCTAAGTGCATAAAATTTGGTTCTGTTGGTTTGCCTTTACCAGAGGTTGAAATTAAAATAGATAATCCAAACGAAGAAGGCATTGGAGAAATCGTAGCTAAAGGACCTAATGTAATGCTAGGTTACTATGAAATGGAAGAAGAAACAGCGAAAGTTCTTAAAGATGGATGGTTTTATACAGGCGATTTAGGATATATTGATAAAGACGGATTTTTATTTATAACAGGAAGAAAGAAAAATGTAATTGTTTTAAAGAATGGAAAAAATGTATATCCTGAAGAAATCGAATTATTGATAAGCACTTTACCTTATGTATCTGAAAATATGGTTTTTGGTGCTCCAAAAGATGATGATTTAGTTCTAAGTGCAAAAATTGTGTATAACAAGGACTATGTTAAAGAAAAATATGGAGATATATCAGAATCCGATTTAAAAGATATTATTTGGAAAGATATAAAGAAAATAAATTCTGGACTTTCTAACTATAAACACATTAAAAATTTAATTATTACTGATGAACCAATGGTTAAGACCACAACTCAAAAAGTTAAAAGATTTGAAGAAATTAAGAAACTTTAAATTAGCAAAATTGGACGGGTTTGTTTTGCTAATTTAATTACTTTCTATTAAAAAAGTACGGTTATATATTTTTTATTTTGGTCTTCGGCCCCCAACTACGTAACAGTCTGTAAAAAAATTACAATAGTTCGTTACTATGTCCTACCCTCAAGAAAAAACTAGTTTTTTCTTGAGGAGTAATTTTTCTACAGACTGTAACTTGTTGGTCCCCACCTTAAGCACTTCGACCAAAAGAAAAAATATATAACCGTACTTTAGCAAATTATGCAAATAAATTAGCAAAACAAACCCGTCCAATTTTGCTAATTTATTTTTTAATTTCACACACAACTTCTTCTTTTCTTCTATCTATCGAATAAGCACTTCCCATTGCTGTTTTTGCCAAATGTTTTACTTGGGCTCCAACCTCTCCAATTTCTAGTGCATTATGAAATCTACCTTTGCTTGCAACTACCACTCCAATAGATATTGAAGTTAGTGGAAATTCTTCTATAACGCATTTTCTATTTGGTACTTCTAAGAATCCCCTTTCTAAGTCTTCCTCATTAAAATATTTTTGTACTCCCTTATCAAATTCTGCTATTATAGACTGACATATTGCTTCATAATCATCTTCTGTTGAAACTATTGCAACAAAGTCGTCTCCACCAATATGTCCAACAAAAGTCTTTCCACTTATTGATAGCTTGTCTATATTGTCTACTATTGTTCTAGCTGTAAACTTAATTATTTCATCTCCATTTAAAAAGCCATAGACATCATTATATGCTTTAAA
Organism: uncultured Clostridia bacterium; assembly: GCA_944391835.1. GTDB lineage: Bacteria > Bacillota > Clostridia > TANB77 > CAG-508 > CALXVA01. The sequence continues at coordinate 2,738 of CALXVA010000093.1, forward strand.
ATTATCTAAATCTAAATAAAGCATTACAAACTCTTCTTTGTTTAGTAATCTTTTCTTCATCTCTGCTTGTATTTGTACATTTCCAGGAAGTCCTGTTAGTGGACTTACCCTTCTATTTGTGTCTAGTAATCTAATAACATTTTTTATTGTGTAATACAAATATTCTTTATCTATTGGTGCTTTTATATAGTGTTCTACACACTCTTTCAAAACTTCTATTCTATGCTCTTTCTCTTTATTAGACGATATAACTATAATTGGAGTTATACTATTATCTTCGTTTAATCTAATTCTTTTGCATATTTCTATTATATTTTCTTGTATATTGTCCTCATTTATTATTATAAGTGATGGTATATTTTTTAATGCTATATCTATGTTATCTGTACTTACTTTTTTTAGTTTGTATTCTTTTTCTTTTTTTAGCAAATTACTAATAATGTCTTTTAATTCATTACCATCATCTATTATATAAATATCTTGAGCCATACTGACTCCCCTCCATTATTCTTTATGTTTTTTTACCTTTTCTATTTTTTCTTTTATAGATTCCAATGTAATTTTCTGTGTCATAAATTTAGTTAGATTCTCTGAGTGCATTTCTGGGAATGCTTTTTTCAATCTTATAACTCTTTTGTATATTTTGATTTTTAAAATATCTTGCTTTGTTTTTAGGTCTGATATAGCTTTTTGAAGATTTTCTTTATATACACCTTCTGTATTTTTTATTTCTGCTAATTTTGCTTTTATTGTATCTCCAATTTCAAATATCTGTCTAATCTTTTTATCTATAAACATTATTCTAAATAAAGTAAAGCCTATATCTACAATTATTGCAATAATAAAAATAATATCCAAATATAATATTAAATCATTTGGTATTATTTCCGTTAATTTTTCTATTCCCGGTTGTATTACAAATATTAGCAAGACTGCTAGTATGCCCCAATATATAGAATTTTTTAAGCACACTCTTCCTTGAAAATTAAATTTTATATTGGAATAATCCCAATATTTGGTTTTGAATAGTTTTTCTAGCAGTACTGCCACTATATATTCCCATACTGTAAAAATTACTATTCCCATCAAAAATATTACTAAAATATTATTTGATAACTTTCCTGCCATAATCATAATTATGGCACCTATTCCATACATTGGGCAAAATGGTCCATATAGAAAGCCACTATTAGTTGGCTTTCTAAAAATAATTGTTTTATATATGGACTCTAAACACCAGCCCAAAAAAGAATATATTATAAAATAAAATATTATTTTATCCTGCATATTCAAATTCTGTTGCTCCCTCTGCCGATAATCCATTAACATTTGTAAGTTTTATGCTTAATGTGTTTGTTCCTTGTCTTAAATTTAGAGAAAATGTTGCTTCTGTTCTATTTATATTGTCCATGTGATATTCGGCTCCATTTATATTAACTTCAATAGATTGTAATCCATCGACATCTGATGCTTTTATCAATATTTTTCCATTTTCTTCATCTATGTCTATACTGTCTATAGTAGGCATTTCAGAAGATACTATTATAGTCTTTTCTATTTCTTCTGTGTTTCCAAAACTATCTACTGCTGTCACATATATTACATGCTCTCCTCTTGGCATATCTGTAACAGCATATTTTATAGTTTTATCTGCCACATTATTTTTATCTATTCTTATTTCTTCTCCATCATCTATTCTATATGTCATATACTCTATTTGTGTCTCATCAGTAGCTGTAATTAATACACTTAGTCCTTGTCCCTGTTCTATTTCAATTGTTGGTTCTACTATATCTATTCCATCTAGTATTATTTCTCTAGTATATGTTGTGGCTCTACCTGTCTCATCTTCCAATACTATTGTTAAAATATTATTCTCGCTAGGTAATATAATTTCTTCTTGAAAACTTGTAGACTCTTCTGGCACAGAAGTTTGTTGAGAATTTCTCCAACTGTATTTGAATTTATCTATTATATATGTGCTTTGAACATCTACAAGTAATGTGTCATTTACTCTTGTTATACTAATATTAGCCAAGTCATTTGTATTATTTCCTTTGGCGTCTCTATATATAGCATAAGAACTATGCCCAATCATAACTATTGCAAAGATAATTAAAACAACGGCAAAGAATCTTAATATGTTTTTTATATCTGCTGGTCCTGAGCTCATTGTTTTAGTTTTTTTCTTTTTTGTTTTATTCTCTAAAACTAGTATTTGATTCATTAATTTTCCTCCATTACTTGGAAAATTATATCATACGGTCTTTTTATTGTAAATATTTATTTTTAAATTTTCAAAACAAAGAAGAGCAATTTATTTGCCCTTCTTTATCTTTATAATACGAATCTTTTAATTAAAATTATTCCTCCAACCAATATTACTAGTACCGTTATTATAACTCCCATATAGTATTCTCCAACACCTGTTACTATTGATAATACTACCTCTGCATCATCTATATCGTCTTCTCCTTTTTTATTATTATCTGGTGTTGAATCTATATCATCATCACTGTCTTTTGA
>CALXVA010000094.1 GCA_944391835.1 uncultured Clostridia bacterium
ATATTTTATTAGAATTTGTATATAATATCTACTAGAAGTTTGTTTTAAGAAATAGGCAGAATTGCTATATTATTAATTGGTGATTGTATGAAAAATGAAGCTAAAATAGTTGGTAATCACATAAAAATTGCCAGACTTAATAAAGGACTTACTCAAGAAGAACTTGCAGAAGCGTGCGATGTATCCACAAAATATATTAGTGCATTGGAAGTTCGGTAAATCAAACGGTAGTGTTGGATTAATAATAAAAATTTGTAAGATTTTAAAAGTTTCACCTAATTATATATTTGAAGATTTATATGATAATCAAGTTTCACAGCCTTCATCATTATCTAGTGATATGCTAATTAAATATTTAAAGCTATCTCCAGATAATAAAAAATTTATAGATGGTATAGTTGATTATATTTATAATATTCAGAAGCGCAAATAAGTATTATAATGGCATATACTTATTTTATTTTTTGCTTTTACTTATAGGTTACTTTTTAATTGTTTTTAAAACTTACAAAAAAGATTGTACAACAGGTATAAATTCCTATTGTACAATCTTTTTCTTTTTATAATTGTTCTCTATAAATTACATCTTTGCCTTGGTTTGCAAATGTAACTAATGGTTGAGTGTGGTCTTTTACACCACTAATGTATTGGTCAGCGTTTTCTGGTGTAAATCCTTCCATTTTTATTTGGCTTTCAAAACTATCTGTAACATCAAATATTCCCATCAAAAATACCTCCTTATATTTTTTCACTTTTTTCTTTTTCTAAAATTTTTTGAAGTTGTTCTTTTAATCCTATAATGTCATTATTAACAATATACCATATACTTTTTAAGCTTATTCCTTCGTAGTCATGAACAATTCTATTTCTCAGTCCTTTTATCATTTTCCATTCAATATCACTATATTTTTCCATAGTTTCATCAGAAATATTCTTTACTAATTCTCCTATTTGACTAATGACAAAAACAGTAGCATCTATTGTTTTATCGTCTTTACAAAAAGATTCAAACGTATAATCTTTTGTATACACTATTGCTTTGTTTATATATTCAACCATTTTAATAAATGATATATATTCTTTATTTTTCATATACAACAACTCCTGTTTTCTTTATTTCGTTGTCTATTTTTGAGTTCTCAATAATTTCTGTTTTCTCAAATGCATCTACATCTTTATTAAATGCCTCTTCTATTTTTGTAATTAAACTGTATAATTTAAATCCTTTTAACGTGTCTTTTGTATCTATTATAAAGTCTAAGTCGCTATTTTTAGTAGCACAGTTTTTTGCATAGGAACCAAACAAAACAACACTATATACAGGCATATTCTCTAGAACTTTCATTAATATTGCTTTAATTTCATCTATTGTATATATTTTTTCACTCATACGCTTCACTCCTTGTATTTTTCCCTACATTACTAGTATACCATAATTCCAAAGAAATTTATACACTTTTTATAAATTTTCTAATTATTTTCGCTTATGCTTCCATCTTTGTATGCTTCTAGCAATCTTTCTAAATCCTTTATTTGATTTATAAGTTCCTTACCTTTATCTGTATCTTTAATTCTTTTCCTTTCTACTTTCTCAACTATTTGTATTTCAGAATGTAAATCTGTTTCATTTATAATAGCTGATTCTCTTGAAGTAAATGGCTCATGTGCTACAAGTGTTAGCCCATAAGAGCTATATCTTAAAGTATAACCTGCAATGCCGGTAGTTTTTTGGTATGCTTTTGAAAGTCCTCCATCTATAATTAGCAATTTTCCATTTGCTTTTATCGGACTCTCACCTGCCTTAAATTTTACAGGAATATGGCCACAAATTATATGCCCTTTTTTAGGGTCCATACCAAAATCTTCTAAAATTTTTTCCGTTATTCTTTCGTCATTTTGAAAATCATAAAATGGATTTTTTATTTCTTCCCACATTTCTTTTTCTGCTAAATAATATCTTTCAAAGGTTTTCATTTTGTCTTTACAAAATATTGGTGAGTTCTTGCCACACCATAAATACCACAAATAATCCTTGCCATATTCTCGTTTTTCTGAGCCCTCATCTTCAAAATATCCTTCTCTGGCAATTTTATCTACGTAGTCTAAATATGCTCTACCACTTAAATTTCTGCCTTTTATATTAACAGAAATAAAGTTTCCAAAACTACTCATTGGCACACACCCGTGTATTAGTAGATTGCCGTTATGTACTTTATAAATACTACCTTTAGAGTATAAAAATTGTATATGTCTTTGCAATTTTTCGCTATTTTTAAAAGATTTAGTTAATTTCTTTACTACTTCTGCCTCAGCTTCACTTAATTCATAAGGTGCTTGTGGATTGATTGTTGGAAAATAGTTTTCTAATAATTTATATTCTTTTCCATTTATTTTTATTGTTCCTTTTTCATATTCTATTTTATCTAGTAATAGCCTATCTTCCATATAAAACTCTGGATGTCTTTTTATAATCTGCCCTTCTAGCTTTAATTGGATTATTGTAGCTGCCTGTTGAGTTTTAGCCATTACAATTTGGTCAAATTTACTATCTTTGTCATTTACATTTTTAGGTTTAAACATTTCTGGAACATCATTTTTGTATTCCTTCATTGCAAATTCTGTTATGTTTCTAATGTTTATTCCGTATCCCTCTTCTAAAATGTCTAAATTATTATATCTTGCACAAATTCGTATTACATTTAATATGCACGCTTCACTTCCAGCTCCTGCTCCCATCCATATTATGTCGTGGTTGCCCCATTCAATATCTATAGAATGATACTTCATAAGTTCGTCAATAATTATATGTGGTCCCGGACCTCTGTCGTATATGTCTCCAATTATATGCAAGTGATCCACTGCAAGCTGTTGGATTAGGTTAGAAAAAGCTATAATAAATGCATCTGCTCTACCTAAAGATATGATATTGTCTATAATTTTGTTATAGTATATGTTTCTGTCATAGCTACTTTGATTTGCGTGCAATAACTCATCTATTATGTATTGATACTCTTTTGGGATTGCTTTTCTAACCTTTGACCTACTGTATTTTGAACCCACAACTGTGCAAACCTTTATTAATCTGTATAAAGTAATTCTATAAAACTCCGGCATATTCGTTGTTTCTTTTTTTATGAGTTCTAGCTTTTCCTTTGGATAGTATATAAGTGTTGCAAGCTTTCTTCTTTCATCGCTTGTCATTGTATTTCTAAATATCTCATCTATTTTAGTCTTTATTGCACCAGATGCATTCTTTAAAATATGCGTAAAAGATTCATACTCTCCGTGCAAATCACTTAAAAAATGCTCTGTTCCTTTTGGCAAGTTTAGTATTGCCTCTAAATTTATTATTTCTGTGCACACACTTTGTATGGTAGGAAATTTCTCAGATAAGATATTTAGGTATTTCATTTCTTCTTTGCTATATTCGCCCATTTATTTTGCTCCTATTCTTTTTATATGCTACTTTCTAATTCCTTAATTTTATCCCTTAGTTCAGCTGCTTTTTCAAATTCCATATTAGAAGCATATTTAAGCATTTCGTCAGTCAATTTATTTATAATATCCTCTATACTCTCATCTTTGCTAATATTGTACTTGGTTTCTGCCTCTTCTATAATGCTTGCCTTAATAGAATCTCTAACAGATTTTTGTATAGTTTTTGGTGTAATACCATGCTCTTTGTTATATTGCTCTTGGATTTTTCTTCTTCTGTTTGTTTCTGATATTGCTTTTTCCATGGATTCTGTAAGTTCATCTGCATACATTATAACTTTGCCATCTGTGTTTCTTGCTGCACGACCAATTGTTTGTATTAGTGAACGTTCAGAACGTAAAAAGCCCTCTTTATCTGCATCTAGAATTGCTACTAACGATACTTCCGGAATATCTAATCCCTCTCTTAAAAGGTTAATACCAACTAGCACATCAAACTCTCCAAGTCTTAATGAACGAATAATTTCCATTCTCTCTAAAGCTTTGATGTCGGAGTGCATATACCTTACTTTAATGTCTAATCCAGCTAAATATGCTGTTAAGTCCTCTGCCATTTTTTTAGTAAGAGTTGTAACTAAAACTCTTTCGTTTTTCTGGACTCTCTCTCTAATTTCTTCGATTAAATCATCTATTTGATTTTCTACTGGCTTAACTTCTATTTTAGGATCTAAAAGTCCTGTAGGTCTAATAATTTGTTCAACTACATTTCCTTTAGAATGTTCTAATTCGTATTCTGCTGGAGTTGCACTTACAAATACAACTTGATTTATTCTTTGCTCAAATTCGTTAAATTTCAAAGGTCTATTGTCAAAAGCTGATGGAAGTCTAAAACCATATTTTACTAACGATTCTTTTCTTGCTCTATCTCCGTTATACATAGCCCTAACTTGTGGTATGGTTGCATGTGACTCGTCAATCAATAGTAAAAAGTCCTTTGGAAAATAATCAAACAACGTAAAAGGTGCGCTTCCTGGCTCTCTACCACTAATATGTCTTGAATAGTTTTCTATTCCTTGGCAAAAGCCTGTTTCTTTCATCATCTCTATGTCGAAGTTGGTTCTTTCTTCTATTCTCTGCGCCTCAATTAGTTTTCCATTATCTTTAAAATATTTAATTCTTTCTTGTAATTCCTCTTCTATAGTGCCTATTGCTCTTTCCATCTTGTCAGCAGTAGTAACATAGTGTGAGTTTGGGAATATCATAACGTGATTTCTAGTTGCAATTACTTTACCTGTTAGTGGATTTATTTCCGATATCTTTTCAATTTCATCTCCCCAAAACTCAACTCTTATAGCACTTTCACTTTCATCAGATGGATAAATTTCCAATATATCTCCCTTTGCTCTAAATGTACCTCTTTTAAAATCAAGTTCATTTCGGCTATACTGCATTGTAATTAGCCTTTTCATTATATCGTTTCTTTCTTTTTGCATACCCGGTCTTAAAGAAACAATCATGTGTTCGTAGTCTATTGGGTCGCCTAATCCATAGATACACGAAACAGATGCAACAATAATTACATCTCTTGTTTCGAACAATGCTGCTGTAGCAGAATGACGTAGCTTGTCTATTTCGTCATTTATAGAGGCATCTTTTTCTATGTATGTATCAGAAGATGCAATATATGCCTCTGGCTGGTAATAATCATAGTACGAAACAAAGTATTCAACATTATTCCCGAGGGAAAAACTCTTTGAATTCACTATAAAGTTGTCCAGCAAGTGTTTTATTATGTGCTAAAACGAGTGTTGGTCTTTGTACTTTT
>CALXVA010000095.1 GCA_944391835.1 uncultured Clostridia bacterium
TAATTTATTCTATTTTCCAATAAAACTACTTATTTCAATATTTCCATTGTGATTAATTGCTATGCTTATTTCTCCTGCTTGGTCAGTCCTATATATTTGTGCACCCAATTTTTTTATTCTTTCTAAAACTCCCTCATTTGGATGCCCAAAGTTATTATTCTCTCCTACTCCTATAAGTGCTATTTTAGGATTTACTAATTCTAAAAAGCTAAGTATACTAGAAGTTTTTGAGCCGTGATGTGCCACCTTAATTATATCTGCCTGTAATTTGTTTGTATTTCTATATAGTTCATTCAGTCTTTTTTCTGCAATTTCTTCTACATCCCCTGTAAATAACATTGTAAGATTATTAGTAACAAACTTTGCTACAATTGAATTGTTGTTTAGAATATTATCATTAATTAGTTTTTCTTCTGGAAATAATATTTCAAAATATGATGTATTATCTATTTTTACATAGTCTCCCTTTTTTCCAATAATTAAGTTAATTTGTTTTTCACTTACTATTTGTATAAATTTTTTTAAATTTTCTGAATTTTTTCCTTGCATTGAAATAATTATATTATCTACTTTCAAATTTTCCATTATATAAAATAACCCTCCTATATGGTCACTATCAAAATGCGAAATCATCATATAATCAATTTTAGTTACTCCTCTATCAAGCAAGTATGGAAGTAAAATGTTTTCCCCTACATCAAAACTTCCAAATTCGCTTCCTCCTCCATCAATTAGAACATTTTTTCTTTCAGGTGTTTGAATAAGTGTACAATCACCTTGTCCTACATCTACAAAATATATTTTTAGTTTTTTATCTGTAACATAAATTATGCTATTTAACAAAATAATTACTGTTATTATTGTTACAAGTATTTTTCTTTTGCATTTATTGGCTTTAATAATTAAGAATCTAAAAATTGCTTTTTTTCTAATAAATTGCTTTATTTGATTTAAATTAAATAGAATACAAATTATTAAATAGTACATTGCACATATTATAATGCTAGGTGTTTTTATATAAATAGATGCTCCTGGAATCTTTGAAGAAATCTCCGCTATTTTTAGTAAGATTGTTAAAAATAAATTTAATGTTATCCCCAAAAATTCAGCCAGTATTGGAAAAACTATTGATATTAAATACGTTATGAATCCAAATATTGTAACAATTTCCATGATTGGACCTGCTAATATATTTGATATCCAAAACGTAAATGAAATTGTACTAAACATAGATGCCATTATTGGGATAATTACTATGTTTGCAGAAATAGTTACACTTAAGGAAGTAATTACATACGAAATAAACTTTCTTAAACTTTTTTTTACTTTTATCATTATACTTTTATCGTTTACTTCATCTACTCTTGTATCCGCCGATGAATCATTTGTTTTTAATTTTTGAAATATAATTTTGTTAAAAGCAATTTCTATTTTTTTAGATAAAAATATTATTCCTATTGTTCCAGCATAAGATAATAAAAAACCAGCATCAATTAGAAGATATGGATTATAGAGTAAAATTATAATAGAAGATATTCCAAGGTTATTTATTGTATCTGATTTTCGATGTAAAATGCTAGCAAGTAAAGTTAAAATTCCCATAATGCTTGCTCGTAAAACTGAAGCAGTAAAACCTGTAAGTGCTGTAAAGAATATTAAGAATATAATTGTTAAAATTAAAGAGAATTTACGATTTGTTTTGCTAAGAAGTGTAGTTAATGCTACAATTATATAAGTAATATGTGAACCTGAAACTGCAAGCATGTGAGTTAAATTACTTTTCTTAAAATTATCTTCTGTTATATCGGAGATGTTTTCTCTATCTCCTATTAAAATTCCAACGCAAAGTGCACCTTGCTCTTTCTCAAGTATGTTTAACATATTTTCTTTTATATTATTTTGTACATAGTTTATGATATTTCTAATAATACTTATTTTATCATTTTCTTTAATTTCATATTGCTCACATTCTATAGTACCATAAATATTTTTACTCTTCAAATACTGTTTGTAGTCAAACCCTTTATAATTACGCGCTATATTAGGCTCTTCATATACTCCTGTAATTTCTACAACATCTCCAAACTTTGGACACTCATTTTTTATTTTATTCTTTTTAATATCCAATATTAGCTGTATGTCTTTTTCAAGCCTTTTACCATTTATTGTATTAACTTCAATCGTATATGTGTACTTATAGTCTTTTTCTGTTCCATCTGAAATCACAAGTGCCTGTAATGTAATTTCTTCTGGTATTTTCAAAGATATTTTAGCATAATTACTTTCTAAACTATGTATTTGTATAATACCTACAATACAAGCACATAGATATAAAATGCATTTTTTTATATCCGATATTATTAAATAGATAATTATACAAATTATTGCTAGTATAATGCTCAAAAGGACTATACTTATTTGTAAGTATAGCCCAATCAATATTCCTATCATATAAAAAATAGAGGCAATACAGATTGGTCTTTTAATTTTATCTCAATCCTTTCAATTAGCCCCCAATTTTTGTTTTTTGATTAATTTGCTATGTTCTAAAAAAACAAGTATTGCTAGGCAAAATTTAAGAAAAAAACTGAGGCATACTTTTGGTACACTGATGATTTTTTATTCTTAAATTTTAACAACGCAAGACGAAGTTTATTTTTAAAGAACTCTTCTTGCAGCACAATATCTAGTATTATAATACTCGCCTGGAAGTAAGCTGTTTATTTTTACACAATATCCTGAACCAGATGATGCATGAATAAAATCGCCATTTCCTATGTATATTCCACAATGTCCTATTTCGTCCATCGTTTCATAATCTAAAAAAAACACCAAATCTCCTACTTCAAGATTTTCTAGTAAGCTTGTTTTTGAGTTTTTATTTGCTTCTACTGCTTCGCCTAATCTAGATTGCATTTGTGCTCCATGTCCCATAGAAATTCCAAAGTGGTCAAATACATACATTGTAAAACCTGAACAATCAAATCCACTAGAACTTGCTCCTCCATATACATATGGAACGCCTAAAAACTTTTTTGCGTACGCTACAATTTCACTTCCTGTAACACCCGAATTATTATTTGTATTTTCCGAAGAACTTGAGGTGTCCTTATTAGAATTTTCTTCTATATTATTTGAACTACCTCTATCTACACTTCCTCTATTAGTAACCTGTATTCTTTCATTTGCCAAAGCACTTTTTATAACATATGCTTCTCCTTCGCTAGTATTTACTCTATACCAGTCTCCATCTTCGCCAATAACTTCTAAAGCAGTATTTTCTGCTACTGTCATTATTATTTCAGCTGTAGTGCTAGGTTCTCTTCTTATATTGACATAGTCTTGTGTATACATTGTTCTAGTTTCAAATTCTGTGTCATCTGTTGTATCATCCGCATTATTATTGGAATCGCCATTATCACCTGTATTATTGTCCGAATTGTTATTAGTACTATCTTGATTATCATTATTATTATCATTGCTATTTGTATTGTTACCTATTGAAATGCTACTACTAGTTACCCAGCCTGAAACTTCATCTGTTTGAATATATACCCAATTATTGATTTGAGCTATAACTGTAACTTCATCATTAGCATTTATGTTTTCAATAGTTGTAGAATTAATTAGTGGAACTATTTTTATAGTAGTATTTTGTGTTATTCTACCTGTTACGGTTGTGCTAGTAGAAGTTTGATTACCACTATTATTAGTGTTAGTTTCATTAGATGCATCTACTTCATTATTATCATTTTCTGTACTAGTACCAGAATTGTTATCTGTATTATTTTCTGAATTAGAATTGTCTCCTGTATTGTCACCTGTATTATCACCAGAATTATTTTCATCGACTGTATTTGTGTTGTCGCTTGTCTCATTGCTTGTGTTTGTGCTACCATCCACTAATTCAGCATATTCTTTGCTTATGTATCCAGTGTATTCTCCATATTCTACTTCATACCAGTCTCCCTCTTCTGAAATGACATCGCACTCTTCTCCAATAGAAATTTGTGCCACTATATCAGAATTGGTTGAAGGTTCTTCTCTTAGGTTCAGTGTTTCTGTTGTGATTCTTACTGTGTCTGCATTTGCATTATTCGTTAATAGAAATACAAATGCTAAAATGCTTAATGCTATGTAAAATATTCTTTTTACCAAATTCATATTTACTGACCTTTCCTTTCTTATGTTGCATAATTTTAGAAAAATCAATGATTTTTTCTTCTAAAATACGAGTATAGTATATAATCAATCTAGCAAAAAGTCAAGACTTCAAACATCTATTGTTAACTCAATTCCAATGAATTAAATTTTTGAAATAATTATTTTATAATTTTAATTTATAGCTATAATGTAGAAAAATTTAGAGCAAAAAATTAGGGATTATAATTTCCTTATAACCCCTAAAACTATATAAATTATTCAATAACTTCTGAAACTACACCAGAACCTACTGTTCTTCCACCCTCACGGATAGCGAATCTTAGTCCTTTTTCAATAGCTATTGGTGTGATAAGTTCAACTGTCATGTCTACGTTATCTCCTGGCATAACCATTTCTGTTCCAGCTGGTAATTCAATAACACCTGTAACGTCTGTTGTTCTGAAATAGAATTGTGGTCTATATCCATTGAAGAATGGTGTATGACGTCCACCTTCTTCTTTTGTTAGAACGTAAACTTGTGCTTTGAATTTTGTATGTGGATGTATTGTTCCTGGTTTTGCTAAAACTTGACCTCTTTCGATGTCTTTTCTATCAATACCTCTTAATAATACACCTATGTTATCTCCAGCTTCTGCTTGGTCTAGTAATTTTCTGAACATTTCTACACCAGTAACAACTGTTTTTCTAGCTTCTTTAGAAAGACCAACGATTTCAACTTCATCTTGAAGTTTAACTGTTCCTCTTTCTACTCTACCTGTAGCAACTGTTCCTCTACCTGTAATTGTGAATACGTCTTCAACAGGCATTAAGAATGGTTGATCTACTGGTCTTTCTGGTGTTGGAATATAGCTATCTACTGCATCCATTAACTCTTTGATTGGAGCATATACAGGATCATCTGGATCTTTTGAACCACTCTCTAATACTTTTAATGAAGATCCTTTTATTACTGGAATTTCATCTCCTGGGAAACCATATTCTGTTAATAGGTCTCTAACTTCCATTTCAACTAATTCTAATAATTCTGG
>CALXVA010000096.1 GCA_944391835.1 uncultured Clostridia bacterium
TTATTCCCACAAATTATTGCAGGACCAATAGTTAGGTACGAAACTGTTGACGAAGAACTTGTAGACAAAAAAATAAGTTTGGACAATTTCTCGCTTGGAATGAAAAGATTTATAATAGGTCTTGGAAAGAAAGTTTTAATAGCAAACAATGTAGGTGCCTTGTGGAATGTTATAGAAACAGGTGGATATGGAGAAATGACGGTTTTACTATCATGGATAGGAATTATTTCTTTTGCATTACAAATTTACTTTGACTTTAGTGGATATTCTGATATGGCAATAGGACTTGCAAAAATATTTGGTATGGACTTTGACGAGAACTTTAACTATCCATACATTAGTAAAAGTATTACAGAATTCTGGAGAAGATGGCATATTACACTAAGTAGTTGGTTTAGAGATTATATTTATATACCACTTGGTGGAAATAGAAAAGGCTTACCAAAACAAATTAGAAACATACTAATTGTGTGGGCACTAACTGGTGCGTGGCATGGAGCATCTTGGAACTTTGTGCTTTGGGGACTATACTTTGGAGTAATTTTAATAATAGAAAAGCTATTTATGTTAAAAGTGCTAGAAAAATTACCAAACTTTTTCAGGCATTTATATACAATGTTTTTAGTGCTAATAAGCTGGGTAATATTTGCATTCGAAGATTTAACACAAGTGGGGACTTACTTAAGCACAATGTTTGACTTAAACGGAGCAAGCCTTGCAAACCTAGAGGCAATATATTATTTAAAAAATTACATTGTAATTATAATAATTGGTATTATATGCAGTATTCCAATAGTTAAAGCGATAAAAAATAGAAATACAAGCAAGGAAAACTCAAGTAATGCAAAAGCACTAATGTACACATTTGCTAGCCTTGGTTATGTAGCAATAATACTATTAAGCACAGCAAGCCTAGTAAACAATAGCTTTAACCCATTCTTATACTTTAGATTTTAGCAAAAGGGGACGGGCCTAAATTGTAAATAAAATTCTAATTTTCATAGTAAGTATATCTTTTTATTTTCGTCTTCGGCCCCCAACATCGAACAAACTGTACAAACTTCGCTAAAGCTACGTTTAACAGTTTGTACCTTGTCGGTCCCCACCTTAAGCACTCCGACAAAAATAAAAAGATATACTTACTATGAAAGAATAAATTTTTTAGCAAAACAAGCCCGTCCCCTTTTGCAAATTAAATGAAAGGAGCTTAGTATGAAAAACAAAATATTCTTTGCCATATTTATGACAGTATGGATTCTAATAATAGTTATAAACTTTATATGGCCAAAGCAAGTATTTTCAGAAGAAGAAAATAGAATGCTTGCCACAATTCCTAGATTTTCTTTTGAAAGCTTTGTAAATGGCGATTATTTAAACGGTGTAAATGATTATATAAATGACCATTTTGCATTTAGAAATATATATCTAAAACTCAACTCTTGGTGGGAAATAAATGTTATGGGCAAGAAAGAAAATAATGGAGTATATATAGGAAAAGATGGCTATTTATTTGAAAAATTTGAATATGGAGAAGATGAGAAGAAAACAGTAAATAAAAATATTACATCTATAACAAACTTTGCACAAAAAATGCAAGAGATGAATATACCAACATATTTTATATTAGTTCCAAATTCTATTTATATAAATAGTGACAAGTTGCCAGACAATGTAGAAGTGCCAAACCAACAAGAAATTATAAATAACGTATATGCTAGTACAGAATATACCATAAATGTAGATGTAACGGATGCATTAAAAATAGAAAATGAGAACACACCTCTTTATTTTAAAACAGATCACCACATGAATAGTGATGGAGCATATATTGTATACAACGAATTTTGTAAAGTGGCTAATTTACAAGCTGTTCCAAAACAAGATTTTAATAGAGTAACAGTTTCTAATGAGTTTTTAGGAACATTTGACTCAAAAGCGCAGATATTAAATCAAACTCCAGATGAATTATTTGTGTATGAAAATGATAAAAATACTAACATAAAAGAAGCAATTTATGATAAAGAGACTACCAATAGTATTTTTAATACAAATTATTTACAAGGAAAAGATAAATATTCATATTTTCTAAATGGAAACAATAGTAAAGTAGTAGTAAAAACCAATGTAGAAAATGGAAAGAAACTATTGGTTATTAAAGACTCTTATGCACACATTATGTCACAGTTTTTGTGTGAAAATTATAGTGAAATTCATTTCTTAGACCCACGTTACACATTTTTCGATTATGCCGAATATGCCAAGGAAAATGAGATAACAGATGTGCTTTTCTTGTACAATGTTTCTAACTTTACTACAGATGGAAATTTGGTAAAAATTTTACCAAGATAAAGTTTTAGAATTTTCAGTGAAGAAAGAAATAGACAACAAATTACAATAATAGTAGCCTATAAGTACAATTTATTAAATATTTAAAGAAAAAAACTAGTTTGACAATTTTCAAAATTAACGATAAAATTACACATAATGGACATAAACGTAGTGTATATTATATTAAAGTTATATAAAGGAGTTGATTATTATAGAAGGTCTAGTAGTAAAAAAAGAGGATGGACTGCAAGAAGATTTGGAGTATAAGAGACTTACTTTTGTATATACAGCAGCACTACAACAATTAGAAGGAAAAATAAACACACTAAGCGAAGAGTTTAAAATATTGCACAAATATAATCCTATAGAACATATTAGTAGTAGAATAAAAAGTAAAGAAAGTATAACAAATAAACTAATAAAAAAAGGTTTGGACTTTACTTATGAAAATCTTATAAAAACTATAAACGACATTGCAGGAATGCGTATTATATGTTCGTTTATACCAGATATATATAAAATGGTAGAAATGATAGAAAATATGCCAGATGTAACTGTACTAAAAAAGAAAGATTATGTTACCACACCAAAGACAAGTGGGTATTCAAGTTATCATTTAATTGTATCTTTGCCAATTAGTTTATCTGTTGGAGTAATAGATGTAAAAGTAGAAATACAAATACGTACAATGGCAATGGATTTTTGGGCAAGTTTAGAGCATAAAATAAACTATAAGTATGAAAAACAAGTTCCTAAAAATGTACAAAAGGAATTAAAAGAATGTGCTAAGATGACGCAAAAGTTAGACAAAAAAATGTCTAATCTTGGTAATACACTAATGCAAGAAGAAAAGGAACTAGTAAAAGAAATAACGGCAGACTATTCTACAACTTATGCAGGATTTATGATTACTGGAAATGTTAGTTTGTAGCTGGGAGAATATTTGAATGTATCTTATTATACAAACTAAAATATAAATAAAACTTTAAGTTTAATAAAAATTATTTAAAGATTAAAAAGGCTACAATTTTGATTGTTGTAAATTTATGAAGTCTTAAAAAAGATATGTTACAAAGCAAAAAAATGTGCATAATCTTTAAGTATGGTAAAAAACGCAATAAGGAAAGGACTAATTTAGGATAGTGAGAAAACTAATAATTGATGAACGAATAAGAAGCATAGAACAAACATATTTGGAGCAATATTTTGACATTATAAAAATACCGTTGTCAAGCGAAGTATATGACGAAATTTCTGGTCATAGTGATATATTTTATTGTAAAATAGATAATAAAATAATAGAAGCGCCAAATGCACCAATACATATAAAGAATGCTCTTTTAGGAAAAGCAAAAGTACGGAAAAAAATATCCACAAGATGTTTTATATAATGTATGCCAAATAGGAGACAAAATTATAGGAAGCAAATATACAGATGCGAGTATTAAGCCAAACATATTAGTAAAGCAAGGTTATACAAAATGTTCTATTGCAATAACAAGTAAGAACTCTTGTATTACTTCGGATAAGAATATAGAAGAGGTATTAAAGCAAAATAACATAGATGTTTTGTATGTGGAAGTAGAAAACATTAAGTTACTAAAAAAAGATGGTACGGAATCTACAATGCAAGGCTTTATTGGTGGTGCAACTTTAATATTTGACAATAAATTTGTACTATTTGGAGACATTAACAAACTAGAATATAAGGACGAAATAATAAAACATATAAACAAATACGGGTTAGAACTAGTAAGCTTTGACGGACTTGATGTGTATGACTACGGAGGAGGAATAGTGGTTTAAATGCACAACTTTATCACATAGTAAAACCACTAAAAATACTAAATTATTAAAAAGAATTTTATATACAAAAAAATGCACCGTCCCAGGTGACAGTTGTCACTTGGGAACGGTGCTTGAAACGTTATTGGGTGTCGGTGTTTTCTTATTCGTAGTGATGTTCATTCATATAGCTATCAATCTCGCTAAATGTGCAAATCAAATAAAGAACAAATGCTACAATCAGCAAGACCATAATAATAAGTGCAAACAAACTTTTAAAGTACAAAGCAACAAACCCGATGAAAGTAATAGCACTACCTAATGCAAAGCAAATGAACCAAATAACAAACATGGAACGTTTCATAATAATCCTCCCTTAGATGTAATGATATTTGTGTATGGATTTTTTTACACTAGCACTTAGCTAATTACATACATTATACAACAATTAACATAAAAATGCAAATTTGCAAAACAAGCCCGTCCCCAATTGCAAAAGAGTTACCATAAAACATATACAGATACTTATAAAAAAAGGGAGCATAATTTATCAAAATTCGATGTAATTCCATAATATATAGAGAAGGAGGAATTACATTATGTGCCAAGAAAATAAATGTAAAAAATTAAAATTATTGCTTTGTTTTACACTAATTTTTATATTATTTTTAGCTGTATTATTTGTTCTTATAAACAATCCTAATCAAGATAAAAGCATCTTAGTAGCTACCGCAACGAGTGGAGATAATACTCAAATAGGAAATAGCATAATCAATTTTAGTCAAAATCAGATTGTAGAAGGAAATGCACTGTCACATACACCTGGCTCGAATGAAATCTTAATAAATAGAGATGGAATATATCAGATTTCATATCAACTAACAGGAGTGGCGCAAAATACTGGAACTTTTAACTTTAATGCAATTTTATTAGTAAATAATGTGCCAATAAATGAAACT
>CALXVA010000097.1 GCA_944391835.1 uncultured Clostridia bacterium
TTGGTTTTCACCATCTAATGTTATAAAATCAGCATTATATAAAATTTTTTTCATATTTACAAATCACACCTTTTTTATTTATTTAGTATAATTATAATGTCTATTTATATATTTTATACTATATATTATTTTAAGTAAAGTCTTTTATTAAATCTACCATACCACAAAAAAGGAGGAGCCTTGCATAGCAATTCTCCTCCTTTTTTGTGAAAGTTCGTTTTCCTCCTTACGGATCCATTACCAACATTCCGATGGCAGAGAACACATCGGTATCTATCCAGTCAAATTCCTGGATAAAACCTACAGGGTGCAACCCCGACAAGTTGTTGAAGCTACCTCCTCCGATGTAGATTTTCTCTTTGCGCGGCTTCTTTTGGTAAAAGTCACGCGATAGTAACTTTCGCGTGTTTCCTAAGTCATAAAAGCCTGCTACCGGATTGCTGCCGGTAGGATTCATCCTGCTTTTCCCTTCAATTGAGTGTCTGAAATTCCCAATATTCTTGGAATCTCTAAATACAGCTTTCCAGCTGTCTTCAACACTCCAACCGGCTTGGAAAAGCCTCTGAACAATGAACATATTCCTGTACTGATATTCAGTCAGGCTCATCATTCGAGAGTTCCTAGTAGGGTCATACTCTCTAATAACCCTACGCCAGAACGGGTAACTATACCCCACAGCAGGAATAAGCCCCTTTTCATAAACAAGTTCATTGTTTACGAAAGCCGGATCGATACTCATACACGTAAAGACAGGAAGTTCCCCTTTGCATTTCTGCTTTTTGTAGGTCTTGATTGCTTCCTGTTCTGTGTGCGAGACAGGTTTGTGCTGCAACCATTCCCCCTCAAAAGTTCTCGGGTCTATCCGGACTTCGAACTCGCTTTCGTTCTTTTTCATTTCAATGCTCATAATGTCCTCACTTTCGCTAAAATAATTATTTTCGAAATGTTTTTACAACCGTCTAAATATAGACACAAAACCATTATATCATACTTTATGTAAATTTGCAATGGGTAGTGGAATTTTTTGCAAATTATTCGTTACTGGATAATGGTGCTTAATAAAATCTAGGCACTATTCTAGCCTTTATTAAAGCTCTCTAGTACGGTATTATACCTTACTAGAGAGCTTTATTTTAGCTATTTAAGTTTTTTTACCCAAAATCAACCATATTGGTACTGCTTGCTTGTTCATCGGCTTTAAAGGTTTCTATTTCCTCAAAGCCATAAATTTCGGCAAGGACTTTTCCGGGAAAGTGGCGTATTGTCCTATTGTATTCCGATACTTCCTCGTTATAGTTTTCACGAGCAATAGAAATACGGTTTACGCTTCCTTCGATTTGGTCCATAAGACTAATGTACTGCTCACTTGCAGTTATTTCCGGGTTGTCCTCTACAATAGAGATTAACCTGTTAACTGCTGTTGTAAGGTTATCGTTAGCCTCACTGATTTGTTTTAAGTTCCCAGCATCAAAGCTTTGTGCCAAGGCTTCACGAGCATTTGTAATATCTTCAAATACTTGCTCCTCGTGCTTTGTATATGCTTTTACTGTAGAAACTAAATCAGGAATAAGTTCTAAACGCCTCTGCATCATAGTTTCTACATTTGCTTCGGCATATGCAACATTCTCCTCCAAATCAACCAAATTGTTATAGGTAGAGATGAATGAGCCCACAACAGCGACTATTCCCATTACAACAACCGTTAAAAAAGTAAGAAGGAAAACGGAGACTATCGTTATAAGTCTTTTGCTTTTTTCTTCATAACTGTTTTCGGTCATAAAGTATTCCTCCAATAAATTATTCCTTTCAATTAACTGATGTTAAAACTACTGGCTTAAAAACCTCTTGATGCTCCACCTCCAGACGAATGACCTCCAAAGCCACCAAAATGACTTCCACCACTAAAGCCACTAGAAGAGTTATGATGTGACGAATAGATAATATGCTCACGCTGTCTTTCCTCTTCTCTTCTTCTCTCTCTCCGTGCGTGGTCGTCATCTGCTTCATTCTTAAACTTTCTCATCTGATTTAAGAGTTCAGCACTAAAATATGCTCTTTGCGCCATACTCAAATTATTATAGTACCTAAAAGCTTTAGAGATTTTATCTCTGTCGTCTTCATCTGCACTACTATGAATATGACCAATAGTCTGTTTAGCAGCTTCTTCTGCATTGCGAGCGGCATCATAATTACGCTTATCTTCTTGCGCTTTCCTCAAAACAATCTCGTATTCTCGTAACATTTTATCATCAGGGAAAAACTCTTTTTGAGCATAAGTCAATTCTTCATAGAGCGAATACGCTTTATGCAAGGCATCATACTCTTCATAAGTTCCCTTTTGATTGTTATGATATACTTTAATCATTTCGTTATAGGCCTTTTGGGCTTCAGCTTTATCACGCAATTCTTGCTGCTCTTTTTCGTAAGCTTCGCGAAGCTTTACCGACTCTTGATATAATGCCCTTACTTTTGCAATGTCTGCTTTGACATACTGCTGAGCTTTAATCTTTGCATCTTTCGGGTTGAAAGTACTTTTGCTAAATGTGGAAATGTTATACTGCTGATCTTTAGTTTCTGCATTATCATATGCTTTAATAGCATCTTCAAATGCTTCAACATTGTCTTTGTCAGCAGGCATTCCCAGCACAGAATTAAGTTTCTGATCAATTACTCTTGCTTCAGCCATAGCTTCAGCTTCGAGCATTTTTTTAACTTCTTTCTCAAAGTCTAATTCAGGATGCAATCTCCGAACTCTGCTATAGAATTCGTTGGTGCTTGCCAATCTTTCTGCAAGTGTTTTATTCGCCATTTCAAGTTTACTGTTGTCTTCCCTAAATGCCTCAACACATTCTTTAAGACTTAAACAACTTTTCTCCAATTCTTGTATTTTCTTTGCTCCATTGTTATTACGCTCTTTTAATTTGCTATTTTCTTCAGATAATTTTCCATTATCTTCTTTAAGCTCATTTACTTGAGTTTTAAATTCACCATATTTTTTCCGATATGTTACAATCAGAATGATGATAATAACTATGGGCATAACAAATAGCAGTGCAAACAAACAGCCAATTAACATGTTGCCACTATTATTTTGCTGTCCATTATTGACTTCGTTTCCGGTTGTAGGTGCAACCGCATCCGGTACTTCTGTTACATTCAAAGTCTCATTGGTATTATTCCAATCGATAGGGACAACATTTCTTATTTCGGCAATTACGGCCTCTTGGACTGATTTTAACCCTTCGGCAAATCTATCATCTCTGAAATATTGCATGCCGTAATTATCAAGCAACTGCCCAGACTTGGAGTCTGTAATGTATGCTTGCATAGTTTTTCCTGTCTCAATTCTAACTTGTCTGTCTTCAACAGAAAGCAAAATTAAGATTCCCATGCTATCTTTTCCAATACCGTATTCTTCGTACATGGAATACGCATATTGTTCGATTTGATTGCCGTTTAAGCTATTTACAGTTGAAACCACTACTTGAATACCGTCATACTCTTCAGCAAGCTCAACTGCGTTTTCCATCATAACTTGCTTATCTGCTTCAGTAAAGAGATTTGCGAAGTCATTGACGTAAAACTCGTCGGTCTGCTTTTCGACTTCTACATTGTACCTATTACTTCCAAAAGCAGTAAGGGATACCGTCATAACCAGAATTGTAATGGCAAGAATAGTCCGCCATAACGTACTTGTCTTTTTCATAAAGTCCTCCTGTTGTTTTATGGGTTTTACTTGTTCGATTAAAACTTAAATAACCATCTCCTTTCAAGTTTGAATAGGATTTTTAGCATAAAAAATGCCTGATTTTTATTTTACCACAAATTTACATAATTTTCAATAAATTTGCAAAATATTTGTTTTTTATGTGAATTATCGCTCTTCGCTACTCTCTAAATTTCCATTAAATCCATAAACTTGTTTACACAGTGGTGTATTTCTTTTTCCTCCACACACCACAACGTTTTCTAAATCTTCATATATGCTATGTAATTTTATACCATATTTTTCCATTGTCTCTGTACTTATTTCTTTAAAAGCTGGACATGGCAATATTGTTCCGTCATATTTTATATCTAGCTTTTCTGTTCCAGCTGTACATAGATGTGCTATTCTTCCATTTAGTGGAATTCCAATTCTAACATTGCCTGTAAATTTCTTTCTTGCATTATTTAATATGGTAGAAAATTCTTTTAATTCTTCGCTATCCAACATCAATGCTTTCTTGTTCTCTCTTCCTCTACCCTGTGGAACAAAATTTAGTATGCTAATATTTTTTACTCCTGCTATTTCTAAGCATTCCATAATATCTGGTATTTGTTTATAGTTTGGCTTCATCGGAATAAAATGCACATCTACATTTAATCCTACTCCTCTTGCTCTTATTATCGAATCCATTAGATATGTATAAAATCCTTTTCTGCCCATTAATTCACAATCTGTTTCTTCTTCAAATGCTTGCCAATCAAATACAATCTTGTCTAGTCCTAATTGCTTTAAATTTTCAAATTCTTGTCTAGTAATTCCCTCAAAAGATTTTGGTGTTAACCATCTATCATAATATGCTTTCACATTTCTTTTTGATCTATCATTCCATGGTTCATGTTCTTCTATTTCTTTTAAATCTTGTTTACATTTATCTTTTATATTCTCAATCATTTCCATTGGCATTGCAGATGCTCTTTTTATTCCACTGGTAAATATAACTGTTCTAATTCCTTGGTTTTTACAAAATTTTACCATTTCAAATAAATCCAGGTGTAAAAATGGTTCTCCACCAGATATTGATAATTCTTCTATTCCACCTTGATTTATAAAATACAAAACTGTCTGTTTAAACTTTTCTAATGTAATTATTGTTTGTTTATCTTGTGACGAATTTGAAGAACAAAACTTACAATTATTAGGACATGTTTGTATTACTTCAAAGCATAAATCTTTTAACATATTTTCTTGTATGATATATTTAATAACTTAAATAACCATACACTCCTTTCTTCATTTATTTTTATATTAATATTTAGT
>CALXVA010000098.1 GCA_944391835.1 uncultured Clostridia bacterium
CATGCTTGATGAGGGGAGGTAGGATGTGGTGGTAGGTGATGCTGTAGAAAATGAGAATCTGATAGTAAGATAGTATTGTAAATGATATTTTCTGTGGGAGGCTTTATGGATTCAACTATGAAAACGAGTGGCTTAAAAAATGCATCTGTAATTCAAAAAGAGAATGAATTCGGAAGTTTACTTAAATTTGATTGTACTGATGGACTTGGTCTGATGACTACATATCATGTGTTTCCTGGAATTGAGTTGATCTATAACGAATTTGAAACCACAGAATTTAATTGGAAGAACAATTATACCGGAAATATACTGGAAATCAATCATTGCCGAGAAGGTCGTGAAGGATCTCAACTTAAAAATGGTGCATATCTGTATCTTGGAGAAGGTGATTTATCAATACATATGATAGAAAACTGTGCACCGGTTATGAGTTTTCCCCTAAAACACTATAGGGGGATTACAGTAATTATTGATCTTGATATAATTACGAAAAATCCACCAGAATCATTAAAGGATACGGAAATTGATTTTATGGGATTTAAAGAGAAGTTCTGTGGGAATGACACAAGTTTTATTATGCCGGCCAAAGACGAGATTGAACATGTTTTTTCTGAATTATATAGTGTACCAGAAGGAATTCAAAAAGCGTATTTTAAGTTGAAAATACAAGAATTGCTACTCTTCCTGTATATGATAGATGTCCGCTCTGAAAATCAGCGTGCGCAATATATGCCACCTCAAGTGGAATTAGTAAAGAAAATTCATAAAAAACTCACTTCAAATCTTAGAGAAAGACCTACAATTGAAGAGCTATCTAAAGAATATTTGATTAATTCGTCAACCCTTAAAGAAACATTTAAAGGAATATATGGTATGCCTATTGCCACTTATATGAAGAATTATAGAATAAAAAAGGCGGCAGTACAGTTAAGACAGACACAGGATTCGGTAGCAGATATTGCATTGCAAGTAGGATACATGAATCAAAGCAAATTTGCGACAGCTTTTCGAGAGATTATGAAGATTTCGCCGACAGAATATAGAAGCCAATATGAAGCAAGTAGCAAAAATATGGTGAATAATAAAATATAATGAGTTGGTTAATACGCAATATAGATTATAGAAAAGCAGAAGATATAAAAGCTCTTCTGCTTTTTTTGTGTGTAAAACGTGAAATATTGTTTAAATCGATAACGTGACAAGATATTGAATACTATAAATAAAGTTTTAAAATACTCTATAATTGGTATTGCTCTGAGACTTTTTAGATAAAATAGACGTAAAGAGCGAGGAGAATGCTATGAAGAATAGAGTTAAAGAGCTTAGAGATGGGAAACATCTAACACAAATTGGATTAGCACTAAAAGTTGGCTCTACGCAGCAAACTATAAGCAAAATTGAGAGAGGGAGTAGTGTGCCTAAACTTGATCTAGCACTTACCTTAGCTGATTATTTTAATGTTACTCTGGAATATTTATTTTGCTTATCAAATAAAAAGCATAAATTGGAACATCAAATAGAAATAGATAAGACCATAGAAGAGTATTATGATTTTTTTGTTGAATATCAGAATCTAAATAATGAAAATAAAGTAACTTTAAATCTGATCATGAGGAGGCTTTTAGATGTGCAGTCAAATGAGGAGGCTAAATAATGCTGCGAATTGCTATATGCGATGATGATGTTTATTTAGTTGCTAATATAGAAGAAATGCTTTGCCAGTATTTAAAGAAAAATTTAATAGAAAGCGATATGGAGATTTTTTATGATGGTATCACATTAGAAAAGAAATATGAATGCGGTGAGCGTTTTGACATTATATATTTAGATATTGAAATGGGCGGAAAAAATGGAATAGAAGTGGCCAAATTTATCAGAAAATTAGATAGAGATGTACTTCTTATATATGTTTCCAGTTATGAGACTTATTTCTTGCAAATGTTTGAGGTTGAACCATTTCGTTTTATAAGAAAACCAATAAATGCTAAAGACTTTGAGATGATTACAAATCTGGCCTACGAGCGGACAATTGAAAAGGACGCATACTTTGAATATAAATATAATAGGACTATTGGAAAGGTACTCATAAGACGAATTATTTATTTTGAAAGTGTAGGTAGAACCGTAATCATACATACTGAAGACTGCACTTACCGATATTATGGAAAATTGGATGAAGTAGAGCAGCGTCTATATCAGAATAAGATTCCTTTTTTACGAATACATAAATCATTTTATGTAAATTTTCATTTTGTAGATAAAATAACATTTTCAAAACTTATATTATCAGATGGAACTACTTTACAGATTAGCCAGGATAGACAAAATATTATTCGCAAGAAATATTTAGATATTCTAGGAGGAGAAATATAGTGTATGAAATGAGGTTAGTCGTTAGCGTTCTGGTTCCTGCAATTTTTACTCTTATCCTAAAGGATTTTTTTGATCTTTTCTTACAGAATCGATTTGATTCAAAATTACGTCAGTATATAATCTGGACAATATACTTTTTGACGGATATAGTAATTAGTACAAATTTTATGTTTTCAGGTGCACTCAGTATGATGTACAGTTTTATAATATTGTTTGCATTTTGTTTAATTATATATAACAGCGATATAAAATATACAATTCTTACGGTTCTCTTTATTATATGCATTGGTGCTGCTTCAGAATTACTGGTTGCTTTTGGTATACGGCTATTTATGGACGCATCGGAATTTCAAGAACTTTCTCTATTTGGATCTACTTGTTCAAAATTAATTATCCTAATCATTGTCAGAATTGTAAAACTTTCTCGTGTGACAGGAAGACGAACACTAGACTATATGAATTGGATTGCCAATGTTAGCATTACTGCAGGAAGTCTATATATTGTTTATAATCTTTATCTTTTAAGTATAAATGAAATAGAGCTTCTAGGAGCAATGATGTCTTCGATAATCATTTTGCTTCTAAACGTAATATGTTTTAAAATTTTCGATAAAATTGCAGCGGACGCTGAAATTAAGCGTAAAAATGATATATACAAACAAAGTATTGAAATATATAAAAGAGAAAATGAAGAGCGTGAAGAGCATAATGAAAAGTTACGACGTTTTAAGCACGATATAAAGAACCACTTTATTGCAATTGAAAAATTGGCACAGTCTAAAGAGTATGAAAGACTGCAAGATTATATTCGAAAGTTAACTGATGAAAAAAGTGTTCTTCAGACAACTGTAATAAGTGGGAATGCTCTTATAGACGGGTTACTTACAGATAAATTTGATATAGCAAATAAATATAATATTCAGATTGATTATCATATTGAAATACCTATAAAATTGGCGTTTGAAGATACAGACTTATGTATTATCGTGGGAAATGCACTAGATAATGCCATAGACGGAACAAAAGATTTAAAAGGTATTAGGAAGATAGAGATAAATATGGAGATGAAACAAGGAAACTTTTTATTAACGGTTAAAAATACTTTCAATCCTAAAACAATTAAATTTGACGGAGCAGGAAGAAACTTACGAACAAATAAAAACGATAAATCTAATCATGGTATGGGAATAGGATTGATAGAAGAAACTGCATTAAAATACAATGGTTTAACAGAAATTACCATGAATAAAGATATATTCACTTTATCAGTATTACTTTATCAAGACTAATTTTTACGAGTTACTTAGGAATTTTTACGAGTAAACCTCTTTTTATGTATTTTATAGTATAATCCGTACTAATAAAATCACATTTAAGGAGGTTTATTTATGTTTAAAAAGGTAGTTGCAGGTTATTTAGAGAATGTAGCGGTTTTAACAATAGATTTACTAAATGAAGGTATTTGTTTCTTCCTCTTCCATCAGCCACCGTTTCCAGAAAAAGCACGAAAAATAAAAATAGACGACGAAGAGGTAAATGATGGAAAGAATAGCCAATCTGCTGACTGAGTTTTTAATTAAAGAGAACAATGATAAAAAAATGGAATTTGAAGTATACAGATTCGCTTTGTTAATGAGTATGGAAGTATTGATAAATATTATAATTGCACTTATCTTATCTTCTATATTTGGAATGGTGGGATATGGTATTCTATTTTTAATTCTATTTTCATTATTAAGAGCGTTTGCTGGAGGTATTCATCTTAAAACATTCTGGAGTTGCTCCCTTTTATCCAGCGCAGTTTTATGCGTTGTTCTTGCAACTGTAAAATTTGTAGTAATACCAACAATTTTATCTTGTAGTATTAGCATATTCATAAGCGTTTTAATATATTTGGTAGGACCCATTGATGATATTAACAGAAGACTACTTAAAAAGGAACATAAAATTTTTTATAGAAAGTTAGGGTATTTACTTTTATTTCTCAACTTTTTATCTGCCTTATTTAATTTTATGAATTTGTATCGAATCACTTTTATGGTATGTATCACATTAGTAGTTTTTCATGTGGTTCAAATTGCCGGGAAGAATAAAAATATGAAAATGAATGGATGATGTTTAGGAGGTACATAATTGATAAACATAGCTGTATGTGATGATGACCAAGAGATAACTATACATATTTATAACCTTCTAATGGATTACCAAAATATGCATGATATGGATTTCGCTGTTGATCTTTTTAACGATGGAAGTGACTTGAAAAAGAATATTTCAAATGGGAAAAAATATGATTTGATTTATTTGGATATTGAGATGAATAAATTAAATGGGATTACTACTGCAAAATATATTAGGAGCGTGGATACAACAGTATTATTGATTTATGTATCAAATTACGATACCTATTTAAAAGAATTATTTGAAGTTGAGCCATTTAGATTTATGTCAAAACCAATTAATGAAAATCAATTTTTTACATTTCTAAATCTGGCGTTAGAGAGAATTAGAAGTGCAAATGGCGTATATTGTTTTCA
>CALXVA010000099.1 GCA_944391835.1 uncultured Clostridia bacterium
GCAATCCTGTTCTTAAATAGTAATAAAATCTATGTCCTAAATTAATACCATTTTCCCTTGCATTTTTATTATAATCTCTAATTGTTTGAATTAAAAATTTATAATATTCTAATTTACTACCATATATGTAACTATCAACGCATGGATTAGAACGTGGATACAGCCCTTGATTTATTTTTTCAGCAAAATCCCAACCATCATTATAATCTCCCCAAAATCCATTGTACCTTTTTTCTAAATTATCTGTTGCTCTCCACAATTTAAGTATATCTTTTGCCATTGTTGAAGGATTATACTTATATATTTGTAAATTAGCATCTAATGCATATTTAGGATTTATTTGATCAAGGCAACAATAGCTGTTAGGATTATCTTTAAAATCTGCTGTATAGAACATTAGTGTAAATAGGCCATCTCGTCCAAACTCTTCGATTCTTAATAGTGCAATAAATTTATCATACTCTTCTAATATGGCATTTGGATTTTTTAAAGACAAATGCTTATCCATAAATTTTATTAGTTCACCATCATTTGACTCTCTATGCATTTTATCTACAATTTCTGTTATGAATTTAAGATAATATTTTCTCTCTTCTTCACTTTTTATTTCTATAGGTGCACTCTTGTGTGAATCAAATTTTTCGGTTTCACATAATAAAGCGTGAAAATAAAATTTAGTTTTATAAAATTTTTCTTTAAAGTCATCTGGAATTTCTTCTCCAAATACTTTAATTAGTCTTTCAATATTTTCTAATCTATTATAATACTTATAGTGAAATCTATTTATTATTCTTGGATATAATCTTCCTTTTTCTTTAATAACAGTATCTGGAAAGGCTTTCTTTGCCCACAATGGAATATCTAAATAATCGCTTTCTATTTCTTCCCATAATTTACTTTGATATTCTTTTGCTCTTTCTAAAAGTCCTCCTGGCGATAACAATTTTTCTCTATTTTGTGCCACATACAAATCTAAGTATTTCTTAGCCAATACTATAGCTTCTACTTTTTTATCTAATGGCATGCTATTTATATCCAACTTATCTATAGCTTTGCCCTCAATAACTGGAAACGTTACATTTGAAAATGTTGCAATAGCATTTATAGAACTTCTTAATTCTTCGAATTTTTCATTTAAGACTGTATTTGCAATTTTTTTACTTTCCTTTTCATCACTATCTTTTATAAATGTATTTAATGTATAATTCTCATTCAAATAAGTCAATTGCTCATTTCTTACGCTATAAGTTAGCATGTTTATAATTTTAATATTTACAGAAAGTCTAGAAATTGCATTATTAATAGAGTTTATTTTTATAGCATCAGTTTTTTCACTCATAAAAAATATTTTTCTTTTAGATTTTTTTAATTCAATATTTCCAAAATCTTCTAATGCAATTATTCTTAATTCGCAATTTCTTTTTAGTTCGTTCAAATCATTTAAAATACTATCTATTTCTGCATTGTTAAATATTATTTTAACTTTTTGTCTAATTGCTTGCTCTAATGAAACATTACTAGCAAGTGATTTATTTTCGTCTATATTTTGGTTGAGCCTTTTTCTTATGATATCCATATAATAATTAGTTTTTTTAGCAATATCATCTCCATAGGTAATAAAAGTAGAAAAATTTTCTGAGATTATCTCTTCAAAAAGCTTTTTTCTACTTTCATTTTCTTCTTTTGTTAAATTTCTATCTATTTCTATGTCAGATGTGTCTATTATAGATAATTCGGTTGTTTTTGTTGGCTCTATACTACTTTTCTCTTTACGAAACAACTTTTTTAAATAATCTATTAGTATCATTAGCTTCTCCTATTGTTTAATCTAGTATTTTATCAAATATAGCCAATTAAATATTGATACTTTGTTATTATAACATATTTGGTAAAATATTGCAATTTACATAAAATTATGCTATAATAAATAAGATTTACGGCAATTTGCTGTAGTTGTATTTTTTATTAACCAATCAGGAAATAAATTAAAGGAGATTTTTTATGGCAATTTCAAATTCATCAAAAGTTCTTTATTTAGCATCTTCTGATGGTTCTACTAAAAAGAAAATGCGAAGTAAAGAATGGGAAATTTCCCGGTCTTCTCTGGCTAAAGTTCAAAAGAATCCTACATATAAAGAATGTAGAGAATATGCTTGCAAAGATATTTGTTTGCATACTCAAATAGAGGAACAGGGCTTTATTTCGGAGCTTCCTCGTGGTAGTAAATTTAGTTTTCTGGTAAGAGTAGGTACAAAGCTATCAAATCCCAACGATCCTTCAACCTATTTTGGACAGTTTGAAAATAGAAATTTTATTTCTTTTTCTACTATCAGTAATAAAAATATATCTTTTTATGGATTAGGTGGGAATGTCCTTTTTGCCTACAATATGTCCCCTGATTTAATTGCTCACGTTTTTCCAATGGACTGTGACTCCGATCCTAACGCAGTTAATGAGGAGGATATAACAGAGTTTCCTAGCATTTGGCTTACATTACATGAGCTAAATGAGGCGACATTAAGACTGAAAACTTACAACCAGATAACCTGTAGGACTAAGTGCAATGGTAAAATTATTAAACCTGCAAGAATTATTGCTATTGATGCAATAACTCCTGAGGTTGAAACCATTGCAAGGGCTTTTGGCATTGGGTGTACTATAGTGCATCCCAATAAAAACGCTATTTGTGAAAAAGGTGATCCTTTCTTTTCTTTTATCCCTGAAAATAAAAGTAAAAGAGAAGCTATCTTCAAAGAGTTAAAAAAGATGTACTCTCTTGAAGAAAGGCAACGTTTGACACTATAATCCTGATTATGAAAGGGCAACAATTTATTTAAGAATTGTTGCCTTTTCTTGTTTTTTCCAATTCTAAGTTTCCGACTGGAATGAGTAAATCTCAAACGTGATAACAATTTCGGTCCAAGGAAACTTAGCCTTGTTGTACAGAAAAACCAATGGCAACTCCGATAAATTTATCAGAATTGCCATTGGTCTAGATTACTTCAATTTTTCTTCTAAATTAGAAGAGCGCTTTTACAGGATTTGATAAAGCCGGATAATGGCAGTCCCACCATCCGTGAATGCCTCGATTTGGATAGGAAATCCAGCATTGTTGGTAAACACCAATGTCTTCCTATACCTTTCGTCAGAGGACCAGGATACGGTTGCATCATACCCCTCTGCCACATAGGAAGAAGGAATACTATGATGATAGACTTTATCTACCTGCAGTCCTTGTTTTAGGACTGCATTGTAGAGTGCACTCGATACTTGGCATACACCTCCACCGTATCCATCTACATACTTGCCACCACTAATTACGGTGGCAATTTTGTAGCCATTTTCTTTGTTGGCAATGCCAACAACAGAATACCATTCGAATTGCTGGCCCGGCTCCATCCTATAACCATCCAATTTGGTACAGGCAAGAGCCATATTGTAGTTCCGATTTGCTCCACTCGAATCATTATCGATTCTCACTTCGCACAAGAACTGCTTTCCAGTTTCTTCTGCCGGAAGTAAGATATACCTTTTTAAAGCATACCCTGTGCTTCCGTCCTGTGTTCTAATTGTGTAGAAATCGCCTTCCTCTCCTGTAATAAATACGTTTTCGCCGTTCGAGAGTTTTTTGATTCTCTCGGCACTTTTAGACGGTGCATTCCTCAGAGAAAGGAATTCCTGCACCATCACCGTGCCAGTTTTTTCCGTTTCATAGCCTACTGCGTATACAGTAAAACTACTCATCAGAAAAATCATGCACAACGCCAAAAATACGGACAAAATTGAAGTTTTCCGGTCCTTCATAACTGAGGGCCTCCTTTCTAAAAATTATGTTAACATTGTAGCACTATTTTATGGCTTTGTCAATGCTTGTTCTTCATTCTATAATTTCTTCATTATCTAATTTCTATAATTTTTCTATTTTTCAGTAATCATTTTATATTACTGTTACTGAGTCTATTGTACACGAACCTCCAAAAATTTCTTGTCCTTCTGGTTCTTTCCATTTATTACTTACATATACATTTTTTAATGCTGTACAAGAAAAAAACATAGCAGACATACCCGTTACGTTGCTTGTATCGAAATTGCTTACGTCTAGTTTCTGTAATGACTCACAACCATCAAACATACTAGACATATCCGTTACATTACTTGTATCGAAATTACTTACGTCTTTCTCATTGTTTTCAGATTTGGCCGACTAAAGCCGGCCACATTGCGAGGACCTGAGGCCCTCGTAATACCTTATAATACTCTATTGTTGCGATTATAACCCTAAGGTGTATGGTGTGCCTGATTCACCGTTTCCACTTGTTACCTTGATTCCAGATTTCAGAGTGAACACAGGGCGGAGGCCATTCGAAGCGCGACCGCCTTGGGGGCTGATGCGCAAAGACACATTGCACAAGTCGCTGCCGACAACGCCCCAATCAGAGTCCACACAGCGGACACGGAAGTACGTGACATTAAAGCTAGAGTTCACAGCACGAGAGGCCAACCAATATCCATCTATATCATTTATTTCTAATGCCGTCATTTGAATATAATCTGTTTCATAATTTGTATCTGTATCTTTTAATTGTCCATTATATGCACTCATATATGATTCACTTGAAGTCAAATATCCTGCTTCTGCACTTGGGTTTATTGGATTACTTCCTACGCATCTTGCTGTACTATAGTCACTATTATTATATGCTCCTGCTGCATTATTTAATGTACTTATTGCATTATTGTATGAATTCATCGAGGTAGTAAAATCACTATCTCCTAAT
>CALXVA010000100.1 GCA_944391835.1 uncultured Clostridia bacterium
GGAATTTCATCTCCTGGGAAACCATATTCTGTTAATAGGTCTCTAACTTCCATTTCAACTAATTCTAATAATTCTGGATCATCAACCATATCGCATTTATTTAAGTAAACAACGATATATTTAACACCAACTTGTCTAGCAAGTAAGATGTGCTCTCTTGTTTGAGGCATTGGACCATCAGCTGCAGAAACAACTAAGATTGCTCCGTCCATTTGAGCAGCACCTGTAATCATGTTTTTAACATAGTCAGCATGTCCTGGGCAGTCAACATGTGCATAGTGTCTGTTATCTGTTTCATATTCTACGTGAGCTGTGTTGATTGTGATTCCTCTTGCTTTTTCTTCTGGAGCTCCATCGATTTGATCATAAGCTTCGAATTTAGCTTTTCCTAATAATGATAAATATTTTGTAATAGCTGCTGTTGTTGTTGTTTTACCATGGTCAACGTGTCCGATTGTACCAATGTTAACGTGTGGTTTTGTTCTTTCAAATTTAGCTTTAGCCATTTTAAATCCTCCTTTAAATTTTAAGTTACTTAGATTTTTTTCTAATAACTTTTAATATATTTTTAAAATTAAAATCTAATTATTTTAACACTTGCATTTTACATCATTTCTTGCAAAAAAGCAAGCCTTTAATAATTTTTTATTATTTTTCTATTCTATAGAGTGAAATAGAATTGCGTTTTGGCTAGGCAAACGAGCAAGAAAACCGGAAGCGTACTTTGTGTACGCTGAGGATTTTCGCAGTGAAGTTTAACAACGCCAAAACCAATTATCTTTCACTCCTAGTCTTTCTTAGCACGACTAGCTACTATTGTATCAAGTATAGATTTTGGAACTTCTTCATAATGAGATGGTTCCATTGAGTATGTTCCTCTTCCTTGTGTTTTAGAACGTAAGTCTGTAGCATATCCAAACATTTCTGATAATGGAATAAATGCTCTTATTACTTGGTTTCCACCTTCTGGTTCCATTCCTTCTAGTCTACCACGTCTTGAGTTTACATCACCTATAACATCTCCCATATATTCTTCTGGAACTGTTATTTCAACTTTCATTATTGGCTCTAGGATAACTGATTTAGCTTGTCTACATCCCTCTTTGAATGCCATTGAAGCTGCAATCTTGAATGCCATTTCTGAAGAGTCAACTTCATGATATGAACCATCAACTAATGTAGCTTTGAAGTCTATAACTGGGTATCCTGCAAGAACACCAGTTTCAGCTGCTTCTCTAACTCCTTCTTCAATAGGTTTGATGTATTCTTTTGGAACAACACCACCAACGATTTTGCTCTCAAATTCAACACCTTTTCCTGGCTCTAATGGTTCCATTTCTAACCAAACATGACCATATTGTCCACGTCCACCTGATTGACGAATGAATTTTCCTTCAACTTTTACTTTATTTCTAATTGTTTCTTTGTAAGAAACTTGTGGTTTACCTACTGTACATTCAACTTTGAATTCTCTTTTTAATCTATCAACGATTATATCTAAGTGTAATTCACCCATACCAGCAATAACAGTTTGACCTGTTTCTTGATTTGTATATGTTTTGAATGTTGGATCTTCTTCAGCAAGTTTTGCTAAAGCAATTCCCATTTTTTCACTATTAGCCTTATCTTTTGGCTCTATAGCTATATCTATAACTGGCTCTGGGAATTCCATAGATTCTAGTATAACTGGGTGGTCTGGATCACAAAGTGTATCACCTGTTGATACTTCTTTTAATCCAACTGCTGCAGCTATATCTCCTGCATATACTTTATCTATATCTTGTCTATGGTTTGAATGCATTAAAAGTATTCTTCCCATTCTATCTTTTTTACCTTTATTGGCATTTAAAATAGTAGATCCTGCATCTAATGTTCCTGAATAAACTCTAAAGAAGCATAGTTTTCCAACAAATGGATCTGTTGCAATTTTGAATGCTAATGCTGAGAATGGTTCTGTGTCAGATGTTTTTCTTTCTGTTTCTTCTCCATCTAAAGTTACACCTTTTATATGTGGTATATCAAGTGGAGATGGCATATAGTCAACAACTGCATTTAATAATTCTTGAACACCTTTATTCTTATATGATGAACCACATACAACAGGAACTATTTTGTTATTTATTGTTCCTATTCTAAGACCTTTTTTGATTTCTTCTTCTGATAAAGTACCTTCTTCTAAATACTTCATCATTAATTCATCATCTTGCTCAGCAGCTGCTTCTATCATTTTATCTCTATATTCTTCTGCTTGAGCTTTTAAATCTGCAGGAATTTCTCCTTCTTCAATATCTTTTCCAAGGTCGTCCTTATGAATAAATGCTCTCATTTTTATTAAGTCTACTATTCCTTGGAAATTATCTTCTGCACCAATTGGTAATTGAATTGGAACAGCATTGGCATTTAACCTTTCTTTTAATTGACGTACACAAAGCATAAAATCTGCTCCTGTGATGTCCATTTTATTTACATATACCATTCTTGGAACTTGATATTTATCAGCTTGTCTCCAAACTGTTTCTGTTTGTGGTTGAACTCCACCTTTAGCTGCTAAAACTGTAACAGCACCATCAAGTACTCTTAATGATCTTTGAACTTCAACTGTAAAGTCAACGTGTCCTGGAGTATCAATGATATTGATTCTATGACCTAACCATTGGCATGTTGTAGCTGCAGAAGTAATTGTTATACCTCTTTCTTGCTCTTGAACCATCCAGTCCATTGTAGCTTCACCTTCGTGAACTTCTCCAATTTTATGAGTTTTACCTGTATAGAAAAGTATTCTCTCTGTAGTTGTAGTTTTACCTGCATCTATGTGAGCCATTATTCCTATATTTCTTGTTTTCTCTAAAGGAAACTCTCTTCCAGCCATTTTTATCCTCCTTTTAATTTTTTTATTAGATTCGAATTAGAAGCAAGTATAACAAGGCGACCGAGTTAAAATTTTTGAGATTGTACG
The DNA here is from genome assembly GCA_944391835.1 of uncultured Clostridia bacterium. Lineage (GTDB taxonomy): Bacteria > Bacillota > Clostridia > TANB77 > CAG-508 > CALXVA01. The sequence continues at coordinate 2,957 of CALXVA010000100.1, forward strand.
AGTTGTACTATCAGAAAAAATTTTGTACGAAGGTCAACGAAGTTAGACGTAGCTTATTATTCGAATTGCAAATTTTAGTCAAAAGCGAGTACTACTAGGAAAGCTAGCTAAAAATTTTGAGATAATACGAGTTGTATATCGAAAAATTTTTAAGCGACGCTTGACAACGTAGGACGAAGCTTTTCACTAAAGTTTTAGAATTTGTAATGAGCAAAAGCCTTATTAGCTTCAGCCATTCTATGCATATCTTCTTTCTTCTTAAATGCTCCACCGTTTCCAGCTACAGCATCCATTATTTCAGCTGCTAATTTTCTTGCCATAGTTTTTTCATGTCTATTTCTTGCATAGATTACTAACCATCTTAAACCTAAAGTTTGTCTTCTTTCAGGTCTAATTTCGATTGGAACTTGGTAAGTAGCTCCACCTATTCTTCTAGCTTTAACTTCTAGAACTGGCATTACATTTTCAAGAGCTGCTTCAAATACCTCTAATGGGTCTTTTTGTTCTTTTTCTTTTATGATTTCGAATGCATCATAAACTATGTTTTGAGCAACTGTTTTTTTACCATCTAACATTACGTTGTTTATTAATTTTGTAACAACTTTGCTATTATATATTGGATCTGGTAAAACATCTCTTTTTGCTATAATTCCTCTTCTTGGCACTATTCTTCACTCCTTTTCTTGATATTTTTTAATATCTTTTGGTATTTAAAAAAATACCTAAGTTACTCTGAAAAGATTTTCTCTTTTCCGTATAGTGCTATATATTCTATTATAAATTTAAGTACCTTAAATTAGTAATTTCATATATGCACCATTACCTAAAAAATCTGTGTTTCATTTACGCCTCTGTAAAATAAAGCAAAAGTGGTATGTGTTTCCATCTTTTATTTATTTTATCTAAATTTTAGTCAAAAGCGAATATTTTTTGATTAAAATCATCTTCAAAATTCGAATTAGAAGCAAGTATAACAAGGCAACCGAGCTAATTTTTTTGAGACTATACGTTTGTATGTCGAAAAAAAATTATGCGATGGTTAACGAAGTTAGACGTAGCTTATCATTCGAATTTTTATTTTTTAGGTTTCTTTGCTCCATACTTAGATCTACCTTGCATTCTATCTTTAACTCCAGCAGTATCTAATGTACCTCTTATTATATGGTATCTAACACCTGGAAGATCTTTTACTCTTCCTCCTCTTATTAGAACAACACTGTGCTCTTGTAAGTTGTGTCCTATACCTGGGATATATGAAGTTACTTCATATCCGTTTGAAAGTCTAACTCTGGCAACTTTTCTTAAAGCTGAGTTTGGCTTCTTTGGTGTTACTGTTTTTACAACTGTACAAACACCTCTTTTTTGTGGTGATCTTTGATTTGTTACTCTTTTATTTCTTGAGTTATAACCATGTTGTAAAGCTGGTGCTGTAGATTTTGTTGTAGAACTTTTTCTTCCTTTTCTTACTAATTGATTGATTGTTGGCACTTAAATTTCACCTCTTTTCAAAATATTATTTCTTTATTGTATTTTTATATACAATAAAATACCGTCAGTATAAGCATTTTATACTAACGGTATTATTTTACCACTTTTTACCTAACAAGTCAATACAAAATGCGGTTTTTCTATTGACTTATTATTATAATTCTTTGTCTTCCTGTTCGTTTGTTCGGGAATTTGACAGTTAATTAAATACAAAATCGATATAAGCATTGAAAGTGCTTAATTTTTTTGTCAAATTTCCCT
>CALXVA010000101.1 GCA_944391835.1 uncultured Clostridia bacterium
AAAGTGTTGGAAAACCAAAACATAACAGATGAAGATATTTTGCAAGAAATAGAAATGCTTATTGGCACAGGTGAAGCAATAGATGATAGAGAAGCTTTAGGTTTTACCCCTAGAAGCAAAAGAGTAATTGAAAATGCCTTTATAGAAGCAAGAAAATTAGGCTCTGAATATATTGGTACAGAGCATTTACTTATTGGGATTATGCGCGAGGGAGATAGTGTGGCTGTAAGAATTATGATGGATTTGGACATAGACCCTAGAAAGTTATATAACGAAATAGTAAAAGTTATAAATGAGGATGAATCAGATGCAAATTCTAATAGAACTACAGACAAAAATTCAGGCAGTTTTAACTCAACTCCAACTCTAAATCAATTTGGTTCAGATTTAACTAAGCAAGCTAGGGAAGGAAAATTAGATCCAGTAATAGGAAGAAAAAATGAAATAGATAGAGTTACTCAAATTTTATCTAGAAGAACAAAAAACAATCCTTGTTTAATTGGTGAACCAGGTGTTGGAAAAACAGCAGTAGTTGAAGGCTTAGCAGAAAAAATAGTAGCTGACGATGTACCAGAAATGCTAAAAAATAAAAGAGTTGTAACACTTGATATATCTGGTATGGTAGCAGGTGCTAAGTATAGAGGCGACTTTGAGGAAAGAATAAAAAAATGCTTGGCAGAAGTAAAAAAAGCTGGAGATGTAATACTATTTATAGATGAAATTCATACAATAGTTGGTGCCGGCTCAGCCGAGGGTGCAGTAGATGCAGCCAATATTTTGAAACCACTTCTTGCAAGAGGAGAGGTACAAGTAATAGGTGCAACAACCTTAAACGAATATAGAAAATATATTGAAAAAGATAGTGCGCTAGAAAGAAGATTCAGCCCAGTACAAGTAGGAGAGCCTACAAATGAAGAAACTATAAAGATCCTAGAGGGCTTAAGAGACAAATACGAGGCTCATCATAATGTAAAAATTACAGAAGAGGCAATAAGAGCAGCAGTAGAGCTATCTGTTAGATATATAAATGATAGATTTTTACCAGATAAAGCAATAGACTTAATAGATGAAGCAGCATCTAGGGTAAAAATGAAAACATATACAATGCCAGATAATATAAAAGAATTAGAGGAAAAAATTGAGGCAATAAATAGAGAAAAAGAAGAGGCAATTCGTGTACAAGACTTCGAAAAAGCTGCTACATTAAGAGATAAAGTAAATGCAGAAAAAGAAAAACTAGAAAAAGAAAAGAAAAAATGGCAAAGCAAAAACAGTAAAAATGTTATGAGCTTAACAGAAGAAGACATCGCCGAAGTTATTGCAAGCTGGACAGGAATTCCTGTAAATAAAATTACTCAAGATGAAAACGAAAAACTAAAACATTTGGAAGAAATGCTACATAAAAGAGTAATTGGACAAAATGAAGCAGTAGAAGCAGTAAGCAAAGCAATAAGAAGAGGTAGGGTTGGTTTAAAAGATCCAAATAGGCCAATAGGTTCATTCCTATTCTTAGGACCAACAGGTGTTGGTAAAACAGAGCTATCAAAAGCCTTAGCAGAAGCTTTATTTGGTAACGAATCAGCTATGATAAGGGTAGATATGTCTGAATATATGGAACCACACTCTGTAGCAAAACTTATAGGTTCGCCTCCAGGATATGTTGGATATGACGAGGGTGGACAACTAACAGAAAAAATAAGAAGAAAACCATACTCAGTTATCCTATTTGATGAGATTGAAAAAGCACATCCAGATGTAATGAATATGTTACTTCAAATACTTGATGATGGTAGACTAACAGATGCACAAGGAAGGACAGTAAATTTCAAAAATACAGTAATAATAATGACATCAAATGTTGGAGCAAGAGCTATAACAGACAAAAATGTACTTGGATTTAGTAATAGCAGTAAAGACAAAAAAGAAGGACAAGAAAAAGAATACGAAAATATAAAGAAAGATGTAATGGCAGAACTAAAAAAACAATTTAGACCAGAATTTATAAACCGTATTGATGATATTATAGTATTCCATAAATTGACAAATGACGATATAGGCAAAATTATAGAAATAATGCTAAAACAAGTAAAAGAAAGATTGAGTGAGCAGGAATATGATGTGGAAATAGATAAATCTGTAAAAGATTTAGTTGCTAAAAAAGGTATAGACGCAAACTATGGTGCAAGACCATTAAAAAGAGCTATACAAGGAATAGTAGAAGATAAAATTGCAGAAGCAATACTTGATGGAAAAATAATACCTCATAAAAAAGCAAAGATTTATGCAGAAAATGATGAGATTAAAGTAGAGTAGAAAATTTAATGTAAAATAAGAAGAATTTCTATTATTATCAATTAAAATTTTGCTACAAAATCCCCCCAACATTTTAATTAAAATGTTGGGGGGATTTTTCAGTCTACCATTTTTACCATGCTGTCATATGTCTCATCCTTTCTACATTCTCCATGGCCTCTTTATAGTCTTGGTCTGTAAATGGGGGGGCATGATGCCCAAAACCATGACAAGGGTCAGGATTCTCCAAACGTTCCTTTCCTTTTTCAATTAAATACTCTATGTATTCCGAATAACATGGATAGAGCATATGGTAGTCTCTCCTTTCAATTAAAAATAGATTGATATAGCCTACAGTAATTGCTAATGCAATTACAATTTATATATTAACATATTCAACATGGGTTGTCAAAATAATTTTTTTTTCTTACTGTTTTAAAAGTTACTAGATAATGGTATTAAAATTATTCTTGTTCTGCAACGGGAGTTTTTTTAAGAATAGTTTCGCTTTGTCTCGACTTAAGCTCCATGCTCCGCTCATCTATTTTAAATAGAACATCCTGTGTCCAAGTTTTACTTTATGTTAATTGATTTGCAAAAGGGGACGGGCTTAAATTGTAAATTTTGCAGGACAAAAGATAATGCTTACTTTAATTGACATAATTCGAAAATTATTGTATACTATAATAGCGTGTAACAAAAATTAGAGTTAATAATTGAGGTGCAATTAAAATAATGAAGACAGAAGAATTTATAAATATATTAAAAAAACTACAAACAATAGGAGTAGATGTATCAAAGTTAGTAACAATAGATACAGTAGAAACATTAGCAAAAAGATCAGAAATAAGTAAAGAAAAATTGGAAGAAATGGGACTAGACTCGACATTGAAAATAGGAAATCAAAAGACCCGTATAGGCCAAGCATATAGAGGAAAAGGAACTAACAAACCACCAACGAAAGAGCAAGTAGAAGAATTAGTAAAGCTAGGGGTTAGTTTAGAAAAACAAGAAAAAGACACAATGCAGGAATTTATAAATATATTAAAAAAACTACAAACAATAGGAGTAGATGTATCAAGAATGTCTGCAAGAGATACAATAGAAACATTGGCAGGAAAATCAGGAATAAGTAGTGAAAAATTGGAAAAAACTGGGCTAGATCCGACACTGAGAATAGGAAATAAAAAGACAACTATAGTTCAAGCATATAGAGGACAAGGAACTAACAAACCACCAACAAAAAAGCAAGTAGAAGAATTAGCAAAATTAGGTATTAGTTTAGAACGTAAAAGAATAACAGGCAAAAAGATAGCGAAAGCTTCAATTATTTCATTAACAAAACAAAAAATGAAGATAGAAGAATTTATAAATATATTAAAAACATTACAAACAATAGGAGTAGATGTATCTAAAATTGTGAGGAATGATACAATAGAAACATTAGCAAAGAAATCAGGAATAAGTAAAGAAAAATTGGAAGAAATAGGACTAGACCCAATGCTAAAGATAGGATTAAAAAGAACAACTATAGTCCAAGCATATAGAGGAAAAGGAAATAGCAAACCACCAACACAAGAGCAAATAGAAAAATTAGCAAAACTAGGGATTAGTATAGAAAAACGAAAACGAGATACAGTACAAGAATTTATAGATACATTAGAAATATTGCAAACAATAGGAGTAGATATATCAAAGTTAGTAGCAAAAGATACAATAGAAACATTGGCAGAAAAATCAGGAATAAGTAAAGAAAAATTGGAAGAAATTGGACTAGACTTGACATTGAAAATAGGAAACCAAAGGACAAATATAGTCCAAGCATATAGGGGGAAAGGAAATAGCAAACCACCAACACAAGAGCAAATAGAAGAATTAGCAAAATTAGGAATTAGTTCAGAAAAACAAAGACGAGGTACAGTACAAGAATTTATAGATACATTAGAAATATTACAAACAATAGGAGTAGATGTATCAAAATTAACAGAAAATGATACAATAGAAAAATTAGCAAAGAAATCAGAAATAAGTAGAGAAAAGGTGGAAGAAATAGGGGTAGACCCAGCACAGAAAATAGGAAATAAAAAACATAATATAGCCCAAGCATATAGAGGACAAGGAACTTGCGAACCACCAACAGAAAAGCAAGTAGAAGAAATAGCAAAGCTAGGTATTAGTTTAGAACGTAAAAGAACAACAGGCAAAAAGATAGTAGAAGCTTCAATTATTTCATTAACAGCCCCAGAAATGGCAGATACAGAAGATGCAGCCTTAAAAGCATTAGTAAAGCAAAGAAAACAAAAACTTAGATGATAAAACGTAAAAATGCATATACAGAAGTGTATACAATATTGCAAGATTTAGATGAAGAAAGTAATTG
>CALXVA010000102.1 GCA_944391835.1 uncultured Clostridia bacterium
CTATAGAATAGGGCAAAAGAAAAATGTACAGGTATATAAACTAATTACTAAAGACTCAATAGAGGAGAGAATATATGAGCTACAAGAGAAAAAAGCAGAGCTTGCAAAATCAATGCTTTCTACAGAAACTACATTTATAAACAAGCTAACAAGGGAAGATATAATGTCACTATTTGATTAAATGAGAAAAATGTGCTATAATATATGCACAACTTTTGTTGCAGTAACTTGAAAGGAGCACGTTTATGGACATACGGCATCTTGCGACCAGTATTAACATCGAAATCTCAGGAATCGAAATAACAATGTTACTGAGTAAAGACGAAATACTGGAAAAATACTTAGAAGTAACGGAGGGCGACACAATTACAAAAGCAAAGGCAGAATTGTTAAAATTTCTGAACAATTTTGCCAAAAGTTTGTACATCAAAGAAAGGATTGATGAAGAACTCCTCGAGCAGGTAATTTGCTTTAACGTTATTACTAGTGCATTAGCTATCAGTTTAAAGGCAAGTATACTTACCAATCAAAAAGTAGCGGATGCTTTGCCGGAAATTATTTCTGAGGAATTGGTTCTTGAAGTATTAGAGAGAATCAAAACCGCATATATTACAGAGTGGTCAGATAGTTTACCTATTAGAAGACCACAAACAATTGTCCAGGAATTATATGAGGACATTTATTCGTAATTCAATAATAAACGTGATTTAAGCAAGAGGCATATACTACACGGTAATTAACTTGTGGTATATGCCTTTAAAATAATTATAAATTAAAATATAAATAACATTAAGTCACTACTAACAAAGAAAGGCAGGAAATAAAAATGGAAATATCAGTTATAGGTGGGGGACTAGCAGGCTGTGAGGCAGTATACCAAATAGCAAAAAGAGGCATAAAAGTTAAGCTATATGAGATGAAGCCCAATAAATTTTCACCAGCACATAGTAATAAAAATTTGGCAGAAATTGTATGTAGTAATTCCTTTAAATCAAACTTGCATACAAATGCTTGTGGTTTGTTAAAAGAAGAACTAAGAATGCTAGATTCACTTTTAATAAAAACGGCAGACGAGGTTTCTGTTCCAGCAGGACAAGCCTTGGCAGTAGATAGAGAAAAATTTGCAGAAAAAATAACAGAAAAAATAGCAAGTTTAGAAAATGTGGAAATCATAAGGCAAGAAGTTGGCAAAACTGCAGATGAGGACATACTAAAATCAAAGCAAAATAGTAAAGAAAAAAGTATAAAGTCATCAGAAATAACTAGCCCAACTACAGAACTAAGTTTAACAGAACTTGCAGAAAAGGGAATAGTAATTGTAGCAACAGGGCCACTTACTTCTGATAATCTTTCTAAAGAAATCATAGAGCTTACTGGAGACAACGGCCTACACTTTTACGATGCTGCTGCACCCATAATAGAAAAAGATTCAATAGATATGAATATTGCCTTTTGGGGAGATAGATATAGAGAGGAAAGAGGAAAAGATGAAGAGGTAGATGTATGGAAAGAAAGAATAAAAAAAGAAGATAACAATAGCTATATAAACCTTCCAATGAACAAAGAAGAGTATGAGAACTTTTGGAGAGAACTGGTTAATGCAGAAGTAGTAGAATTACACGAATTTGAAAAACGAGAAATATTTGAAGGCTGTATGCCTATTGAAGTTATGGCAAAAAGGGGAATAGACACATTGAGATTTGGACCATTAAAACCAGTTGGATTTACAGATTTACGAACTGGGAAAAGACCATACTCTGTTATTCAATTAAGGCAAGATAATAGTGAGGGAAATCTGTTCAATATGGTAGGATTTCAAACCAACTTAAAATATGGAGAGCAAAAAAGAGTATTTAGGCTAATACCAGGACTAGAAAATGCAGAATTTGCAAAATATGGAGTAATGCATAGAAATACTTTTATAAATTCTCCAGAATTATTGGACGAAACCTTTAACTTAAAGCAAAATAGAAACATATTTTTTGCTGGGCAAATTACAGGAGTTGAGGGATATGTGGAATCTATCGCATCCGGCTTAGTAGCAGCTTTAAATGCTATTAATAAATACAAAGAATTAGACAATAATGAAGCAGAAGCAATATTGTTACATAATAAAACTAATATGAGTAAAGAGGATAGTAATTTAGAAACAAAAAATAAATTACTAGATTGCGAGCCAAAAGAAGAAAAAACTTCAAAAATAATTTTTCCAGAAGAAACAATGATAGGGGCTTTATCAAAATACATTGCTACACCTAATAGCAATTTTCAGCCAATGAATGCAAATTTTGGAATAATACCTAGCTTAGATGAAAGGATAAAAGATAAAAAACTTAGGTATGCCAAATTATCAGATAGAGCAATAGAAAAATTAAACAAAATGTTACAATAAAATTACAGAAACATGACATTTGTGTTACATTTTATAAAGATTATTGATTTTGATGAATTATATTGTTACAATCATTTAGAGAAAGTGTATTCGACAAAGTTAACATAACTTGCAAAAAAATAAAATTTGTTATATAATAGGAATAGGTTGTGAAAATTTAGGAGGAAAATATATGGATGAAAAGTTAAACGATTATTTAATTCAAGAAATTAATAAATCGATTCAAAGTTTAAATCAAAATAAAGACCAATTAATAGAAGAACTAAAAAAATATGAAGGCAGATATGGGGCTTTAGAAAAGGCAGAATTTGAACAAGATTTAAGCAAAATTGATAGTGAATTAGAATCAAGAAGATTGGATTTAGCAAAAATAGAGACTAGAAGAGAAATAATGGCTCAAATAAAGGAAGTACAAGAAAAAGAAGAAGCAGATTATCAAAAATTACTTAAAGAAAGGGAAGAATGCAAAGCAGAAATAAATGGATTAGCAGATAAAAGAGAATTTGTTAATGGAGCATTAGGTCCAGTAGAGGAGCAACACAAGCTAGAACAAGAACTTGAAAAAATGAATGCATCTATAGCAAAGATGGATAAGTTGAAAGAACAACATAAAAATGATTTAAATGAGCATACTGCTGTAATTGAAGAATTATTAAAAAAGTATAATATACGAGAAAAATATAAAAGTGAACTACATTCAGAACAAGATGTACCTGCTCCAGAAACAAAGCAACCAGAAGAAGCAAAATCTATTGAAGTTCCTTCAGAAGAAAATAAAGAAACTGATGCAAGTGATGTTCTCAAAAGCATAGATAAATCCTTAGAAGACTTAAAAAATCCAAATGCTCAAAATGCGCAAACCGATAAAGTGGTTGTACCAAAAAATGTAGAGCCAAAACAACAAGCTAGTACAGAGCCAAAGACTGTAAAACAGGAAGCAACAACCACAATTCAAGAGCCAAAAGATAGTACAACAGTACAGCAAGAACCTATAAATCCAGCTACTCAAGCTACAGAGCAAACTCCAAAAACAACAGATGAGCAAACACAAGAGGAGTCAATAACAGTAGAGGCTGATGAATTCTTTAAAAGTGTACCTAAAAAAATTCAAAATATAACTTGTTCAGTAAGAGATGGAAAATTAGTATATACAATAAGTGGTTTAGATGAAGAAGGAAAACAATTTTCGGTTGATAGAGAAGCAACTCCAAAAAGATTAACAAGAGAAGAAAAAAGAAGTATTACTAAAAAAATAGATAGATATAGTATTAGAAATATTGATGCACAAATATATAGAATTTTAAAAGATGATAAAATGTTTAAAAACACAGCTTTAGTCTTTGACTATATGGAACAAATAAATAGATTATCATCACTTGCAAATATAGAAAAAGATGATGATATGATATTAAAATATAATTTACAAGAACTTGGTTCAACTAAGCTTAGCTTTTTGCAAAAATCTCAAATAAAGCATATTGCAAATAATAATTATTTAGATGGAATTGCAGAATATATAAAACCAAAATCAAAAATTCAAGAATTTATAAATAAATTCAAACAAAAAGCAATTACAGATGGTAAAGCAAGAGAAACAAAACGAAAAGAAAAAACTAGTAAGCATGAAAAGAGTAGACTAATGACAGGAGAAGAAAAAATATATCTTTTATATCAATATGAAAGTAAAGATCCAGATTTTGACTTTGAACAATTTTGCGAAACTTTTGGTGTTACACCAGAAGAAAGAAAAGAATTAGAAGTATATGAAAGAGCTAAAGCAGATTCAAGAGCTTTCCACAAAGAAATAAAGAATCCTGTTACATATAAAGAAGATAGTTTACAATCAAATAATGAAAAAGAACAAAGATTAAACGAGCCAAGAACAAACGAACAGGAAGACAAAGAATTATAATAATAAGTCAATAGAAAAACCGCATTTTGTATTGACTTGTTAGGTAAAAAGTGGTAAAATCTCAAATTTGACAGTTAAGAAAGAGTAAAAGACTGATAACCTTTGATATTAAAAGGTTTCAGTCTTTAATTGAT
>CALXVA010000103.1 GCA_944391835.1 uncultured Clostridia bacterium
TATGCAGGTATAATTTAGTGGTAGAATGCCATGCTTCCGACCTGGTCGCGAGGGTTCGATTCCCTCTACCTGCTCCATAATGCGTTTTCGTCGAACTACTTGAAAGTATTACAACAAGTGAGTTTTAAGAAAACAAAAAAGTGAATATCATTTCACAATATATAAGTCGATTTAGTCGGCTTATTTTTTGCTTTTTGGAAATAAAAGTAAATTAGCAAAGAAAGTTGCAAAAGAAAATTTATCTGGTACTACTTCTCTATCAAATAATGCAATTCAAAATGCAAAAGACCTGTCTGATGTAAATAAACACAACTTAAGAGATTATGATAATCAAAGAGAGTTAATTAGAACGATTTATGGAACAAATGATATTGTAAATGATGTTAAGCAAGTATATTTAGATGAATTTGAAAAAGCAAGATTAGAATATAACCAAAAGCAAACTCGTGAAGATAGAAAAATTGAAGATTACTTCAAAAAAGTATGTGATTCACAGAATGATATAGCTTGTGAAATTATAATAGAACTTGGAGATATGGATTTTTGGAATGATAAAGACAACGAATACAGACTAAAAATGATTGATGTATATAATGAGCAAGTCAAAGATTTAATTAAAGTTGTACCAACTTTTAAAATAGCAAATGCAACAATTCATTTTGATGAAACCTCTCCACATATGCATATTGTTGGTGTTCCAATAATAGAAAATTGTACTAGAGGAATGAAAAAGCAAGTTGGAAATAGAAAGAATAAAAGATATTAGAGCTAATAATGAGGATTATAGAAATATTATTAATATGGTTGATCCAAAATTATATTATGCACAATTTAATACTTCGATTCCAAAAAAGTTAGAACAACTAAAATATTACCCTAATGGTACAATTATTGATAGAAATTATTTAAGAGATACTGATAAAGTAAAAAATAATATTTCAGAAATTATAAACTTTGAAAAAAGTTTAGGAGTAAACTATTATGTCTCTCCTACACTATACATTGAAAGTTTTAATGAAAGATTTGTAGATAAAATATATGATATATATGATTGGTTTGATGAAATGACTCCAAATACCAAAAAATTTGCAACATTGTTAGTACATGAGTCGGCATTTGACAATTCAACATATATGAATGAATTTATAGATGATTTTAGTAATTATATTGGCAGATATAATGGAATTTATTTGATAATTGACAGAGATAATTCTTCAAATATACGAAATTCTTTCTCTCCAAATAGATTATCAAATGTAATGCAATTTATATATTATATGAAAAGGATGCAATTTAAAGTTATTGTTGGATATTGTGGAATAGAAAGCATAAATTATATGGCTGTTGGAGCAGACGTTATTGGAACTGGTTGGTTTTATTCGCTAAGAAAATTTAATAGAATTGAAAAAGGATTTGAAGAATCATCAAGAATGGGACATCCAAAAAAGAGATATACTTCAATCAATTTATTAAGTGAATTAAAAATAGATGAAGATATTGAGACAATTCCACAACAATATAAAGAAGAATTACAAAAAATAATATTTAATAATACACCTATCGATAAAAAAATAATAAATAATAGTTACGATACAATACCTACGAATACTGATTTTATTCAATATTTTGATACAATGAATATTTTATCTACACGATTTGAAGATATTACAAATATAGAAGATAAAATTAAGTATTTAGAAGATATAGTAAATAATGCAACCAAGAATATAAAAATATACAATGAAAAACATACACTTGGGCAATTAACATCTAAGCATTTGGAAGATTATAAAAATGCAATCAATTCTTTTAAAAATGATAATTTTATTTAAGTTCAAAGCCAAACTAAATTAAAGTTTGGCTTTTTGATATTAGTAAACATTTTGCGATACTACTAATAAAAATAGGATTAATAGAATAATTTTTATTTTTATTAGGTGATTGTATATAATATTTTAAAGAATTGTTATTTATACCAATTAGTCCGATGTCATATTCTTTAAAAATTTCAGAATTATTTTTGGATAATTTAGAAGCAATTAAATCAGGCATCACAACATAAGATTGATATGCGAAATTTTTGTTTTTAATAGCTTGTAAAACAGCTTTTTTCCATTGTTTTAATTTTAATTCGTATGCTGTAAATTTCAAGTTTGGAAATTTAAAATTATCACAAATTATAAACTTATTGTTTTCTTCTAAAATAATATTTTCCTTTTTTAATGTTGCTAATATAGATAATAAATATTCCTCAGTATATCCTGTTTTATCAATAAGATAATTAAAAGTATGTGCCTTTTTCCTATGAAGGAATGCTACTACCAAAGCAGTTGAGTAATTAGATAATATTTCAGCTTGGGATTTTGTCATTGTTATTTTTAAATTGTCATAATCTGTCATAACAACATCAACATTGCCAAACCTTGCATTAAATTCTTCTAATATATTTTGATTTTGTTTCTTATTTAAATCCAATAATCTAATGAATTCTTTTTGCATTTGTAACTCTGTTTCAAACATAAAATATCACTCCTAAACTAGGGATATTATATCATTATAAAAAATAAATACAACATTTTTAACAAAAATTATAAAAATGATTTTATCTCAAATCAATAATATCACTATTTCTTTCACCTGTACCTATCATTGTAACTGGCGTATTAGTTGTTTCCTCAATTTTATGAATAAAGTCTTTTACTTTAGTTGGTAAATCATTATAATTATTACACCTATATGCTTTCCAATCAATATATTGTGCAAAATTCAAGACAATTTGTGTTGGATTATTTATCATTACATTATATTTTAATCTATCCCAGTTCATTTCAAACACTCTTCTAACTTTTTTTGTAACAGTTGTATATTCTTGCAAATCTATATTAGAATTACATCTTTCTTTAATTTCATCCCAAGTAAGTTCTTTACTTCCAGCATAATCTCCGCTATATATATCTATACCTATATTAGTTTTATTACTAATTCTTATAGGATATGGTCTTATAATCATTATTATATCTTTTACTTTAAAAGGAGAAATACCTGCATCTGCAATCAATTGACTAGCACTACATTGTCTACTTGTTACATTAGGATAATCAAGTCCATAGTTTATATCCAAATCTGCCCCCTGAGCACCTTCTACTAATATAGAATTTTGTGATTTATTCAATATAATAGAAGTATCTACAATTTCTATTTTACTTTTAGCATAGTCGGAAAAATGGTTATAGAAATCTTTTATTAGTTCTACTTCTGGTGCTCTCATAATTTTTTCTGATAAAGCTGAACCACATCCTTTAAATGTTGAACCACTTTTTATTAATTGTTTTTCTTGCTCTCTATGTTTCTCTTTAATAATCATTGCTCTAGGGTGTATGAAAATTTTTCTTTCTCCTATAATATCTTTATATTTTATTAATTCGTTTTCTAGTATTTCTGGAGTAATAATACTACCAGCATTTAAACATAGTTTAGTATTACTGTTTATTATAGCCATAGGTAGATGACTGACTACAATTTTTTCATCATTATCTTTGATATATGTATGTCCTGCATTTGAAGACCAATTATTAGTTGATATCTCTATATTATCTTTTTGAGCAATATAGCCACAAATTTTACCTTTTCCGCAACTTCCAGCTTGCCCATCTATAACAACAGTTACATTTCTATTCATTAAAAACACTTCCTATTCATAAAACTTTTTTATACCTTCAATATCAAAGATTTCTTTAATAAATTGACTTATATTGGCGAGTCCAGCTAATTCTTTATTGTTAAAATCTAAAGCAAAATTAATATCTTTCCATTCATATATTCCTTCATAATTTGATTTTACTTGAACTTCATCTATAAAATCATATAAAACACTTAAATTTGTTCCTTTATTCATTTGATTCGTTTCTGGATAAATATATGTTATAAATAATTTTGGATTATCTAGTTTTATTTCTGTTTCTTCATAACATTCTCTTATTGTTGCTTGAATTTCAGTTTCATTTTCTTCTATTTTGCCACCTATGCCATTCCAGCAATTCTTATAAGGTGGTTTATTTCTTTTTACCATTAATACTTTTTTATAGTCTTTTGTAAATAAAAAAATAACAACAAACTTTTTCATTTCTATTTTTCATCCTTTTATAAATATTATTTATTTTTAAGTATTTTATCATAAATTTTAGAATAATCATATACAAAATAAAAAAATTTAATTTCTATTTTCTTTTGATGAATCACTTGTAAAAATGCAAAACTTATGTTAAATTATAAACAATAAATCGAATTATATAAAAAGAGCATTACTAATAGCAGAGATATTTTTTCGCATACCTGCTCCATAATCGCTCCAAGATTCTATAAGAAAGGTTACTTAACTAATAAAAAGCTTAAGTGACTTTTTATTGACCAAATTATTGTTAT
>CALXVA010000104.1 GCA_944391835.1 uncultured Clostridia bacterium
ATGTTATACAGGAATGAGAACAGGAGAAGTATTTGCTCTAACCTGGAATGATATTGATTTAAAAAATAGGTTAATAATGATAAATAAAACTGTATATTCAAAATTAAAAGATGAAAAAGGTAGATGGTTTTTAGGAACAACCAAAACTGAAGGAAGTTGTAGAGAAGTTTGTATTTGTGATACTTTATATAAAGCATTATGCAATTACAAAAAGCAACAACAATTATACAAGAAAAAATATGGTAATAATTATAAAAAGTATTCATTAGAGCCAATAAAAAATAAATACGGAAAAATAGTTGAATATAAAATAATTGAAAGTAAATATAAAAATAGAAATAATGTTGAAATGGTTTTTACACGCAAAAATGGAAGTTATGCAGGAACGGATGTTATTAAATATCCATTTAAAATTATACATCATGAATTACAAATTGAAAATTGTAGATTTTATGATTTAAGGGGAAGTTATGCAACAAAATGTTTAAGAAATGGTGTTGAAATTAAGGATATTGCTGATATATTAGGACATAAAAGAATTGAAACTACAGAAAATTATTATATTATAGGTTCAGAAGAGGCAACAAAAAATATTAATAAAAAAATTGAACATATAATGGGAACAGAAATAATTGAAGAAATAGTAGAAAATATGATATAATTAAAAAAATATTGTTGGGAGAAATTATAATGGACATAAATGATGAAACTAATAAGTTTAAAGAAATATTTGAAAAGGTGGTAAGGGATGGATTAAAAAAGGCAAAGATAAATATTGAGAATGGATCATCTATAGATCAATTTTATGAATATCCAATTTATGAAAGTGATTTTGAAAATAGCAAAATGCCAAATTTCCGTACAACATTTCTTTCGTTCTTGAACGATAATGTGGAATATAGAGACTATTCAAGCTTATTTAGAAAATATATAACAAAAAAAGATGAAAAAATAGATATTGGAAATTTAAACGGAATAAATAAGTTTATATCTCTTGTTGAAAATAATACAAAATTAAAAGAAATGTTTTGCATTAGTGAGTCTGATTTTAAATATTCTTTTTTGTATATGTTTATATCAGACTTCATTGGAAAGTATATTTACAGATATGGCACAAGATATAACAAATCAAATTATAATAAACTACTGTTTCCAGTATTAAATTGTTTATATTCAGAACAAATAAAATTAAATATAATTGTTCCTATTTTATTATTGCAGTTTGAACAGAACTCATATAAAATAAACGAAAATACAAAAATTATTAAAATGAACAAAGAAATACAACTTTCACGATATAAGATTGGAACAGATAGAGGGACATTTGAAAAGATTGTAAAGGGGTGTGCAACTCACGCTCTTGCTTTGGATGGCTACACACTACAATATCCATCAAATAATTATTGGAATATTAAAGATGCACTGAGCAGATATAATTCTTTTCCTCTATTCATAATAAATAGTTTTTTTATTTCATTGTTTCTTGAAACAGGCATATATAATGGATATGAACAAGTTATTGCAATACCCAAAAACTGGATGTTGTATATTCCAGAAGGCAACTTAATTGAAATGCATGGTACAACTGTCAATATGTATCCAATATACTTAGAGAAAGGAACTTGGAATAATGAAGTACCAAAAATAAGTATAGTACAATTAAAAAAAGTTAAAAAAATATTTAATAATGTTATTAATTGTAATAACAAACAAATTGAGATGGCAATAGATAGGTTGATTAGAGCATTAGTTAGAGATAATAAGGAAGATGCTTTTTTAGATATTTTAATAGGAATTGAAATATTGTTGACTGATAATGAAAAAACAGAAGTAACATATAAATTAGCAATAAGAATATCATTCATTATGAATAGGTTAAATAAAGACATTGATTACAGAAAAGTGCTAAAAGATTTATATGCATATAGGTCGGCAATTGTGCATGGAAGTATAAATAAACAGAAATTTTCTTATTCAAAATATTTAAATAAAAGTTGTTATAATATTGCATTAGATATTTTTAGTAAAATTTTAAAAGAAATAATATTAGACAATAAATTAATAACTAGTAAAAATATCCCTCTAGAGATTGACAATATGATAATTAATAGTTTCGTTAAATAGAATTAATAGAGAGAAAAATGATATTTTATTTGATAAGAGGAGTCAAATTATGAGCAATGAGTATAAACAAATAACAATATTTGAAGAAGACTATATTCAAAGGACTACTGGAACGGTTACCCAAAAACCAGATAATGCACTAACCGAACTTATAGCTAATTCCTGGGATGCTGGTGCAAAACTAGTAGAGATTACAATTCCGTTAAAAGAGCATGAAAAGTTGATAATCCAAGACGATGGAATAGGAATGTCAGAAGCAGAATTTAGTCAAAGATGGTTAACTTTAAGCTATAATAGAGTAAAAAATCAAGGAATAGATGTTGAATTTCCTCCAGAAGTAAAAGACATAAAACGAAAAGCTTATGGACGAAATGGAATAGGAAGACATAGTATGTTTTGCTTTTCTACTTCTTACCATATAGATACATGGAAAAATGGAGAATGCTTTAGTTGTGACGTGGATTTATCATCTGGATCAACTCCTTTTAAAATATACAATGTAAAGAAAACAAAAAAAGAAGGACATGGAACAAAACTTTCAACATTTGTGACTCAAAATTTGCCAGATGTAAAAACGATTACAGATGTATTATCTGCAAGGTATTTGTTTGATCCAAGTTTCATTGTAAAAATAAACAATGTTATAATAGATTTATCTAATCATAGTGGCTTACAGAAACAGGAAGAGATTGTACTGAGCAACGGAATAAAGTTAAAAATTTATATAATTGATTCTAATAAAACAGCCAAAAAGTCAGTTTATCATGGCATTGCTTTTTGGGTAGGTAAAAGATTAGTAGGTGAACCATCTTGGGAACTAGGTGATAGGATGATAAGAGATGGCAGAACTCAAATGGCTAAAAGATATACTGTAATTGTGCAAACAGATGATATGTATGATGATGTATTACCTGACTGGACAGCATTTAAAAAGAATGATAGAACTAAAGAACTATTTGAAAAAGTTGCTATATATGTGAATAATTATATAAGAGAAATTAGTAAAGAAAAAAGGCAAGAAACAAAATTAGAAATCGTTAGAAATAGAATTAATGAAATTAAAGAATTGAATAAATCCTCTCAAAGTGAAGTGGCAGAATTTATAGATAATATTGTGGAAGAACAACCAGATTTATCTATAGAAACAGTTGATTTAGCAGTAGAAACCATGATTAATATTCAAAAAGCAAGAACTGGACAAGATTTATTAGAAAAATTGTCAAAATTCTCTGAAGATGATATAGAAACATTAAATAATATTCTTGAAAGTTGGAATGTAAAAGATATACAATTAACATTAGACACAATAGATAAAAGGGTTTTAGTTGTAGAAGCAATAGAAAGGTTATGCTCTGATAGGCATACGGATGAACTTCATACGTTACATCCACTTGTTGCACAAGCTAAATGGTTATTTGGACCAGAATATGATTCGGAAATGTATACATATAATAAACGACTAAGTACTATTGTAAAAGAAGTTTTTAAAAGTATAAAATACAAAGAACTCGATGAACCAAATAAAAGACCAGATTTAGTAATATTTGAAGAATCCGTAATTGCTCCATATGGTTTTGAAGATTGGAATGACAAAATAAGTTTAAATGAATATAGAAAAATATTAATAATTGAATTGAAAAAAGGATTTTTTACAATTGAACAAAATGAAATAAATCAGGCAATGACATATGTTAATGCATTATATAATTCTTCTTCATTGCCTTCTAAACCTACAATTTATGCATATGTTGTAGGGGATAAAGTGTCTAATAATATTTCTAGAAATGTTAAAATGGATGAGACAAAACAAATATGTGCATGTACTTATTTAGAATTAGTAAGTACAGCTAAGAAGAGGTTATTCAAATTAAGAGAAACTTTAAATGAGAGATACGAAAAAATGTCTACGGAAAGTATTGTAGATAAAGTTTTAAAAGAACCAAAACAATTAGAAATAACAAAAAGTAATTTAGAAAGTTGAAGTTAATAAAACATAAGTTTTGCAATTATGTTTAAACCTTATTTGGATTACTATAAAGTACAGGTAAAACATAATGTTTACAGAAGAAAAGAAAAAATTAGGATTGTAGTAACGAACTATATATCTTAATATTTATTTGTAATAAAATTGAGCATATTAGAAAAATTATTTAGTAATTTTTTATAAAATTGAGTATAATAATAGAAAAATAATATAAAATATGATATACTTTTAAGCAATAAATAGTGTTGTTAGGAGAAAAAGTATGATTGAAAATCAAGATGTAGAGTTCAAGAAAATCTGGAAAGA
>CALXVA010000105.1 GCA_944391835.1 uncultured Clostridia bacterium
AATTTAACCCATTTATATGTATCGTGTTCTGTTAGCACTATAGGTCCACCTGTAACTTCTACTTTAAAATTAAATTGTCTACACTTTTTTCCACTTCTTGATAAATAATCAAAATAATTTATGTATGATATAACTTTTGTTAAATCAAAGTTTGTCTCTTCCTTTATTTCTCGTTTTAATATATCATATATACCTTCGCCTTCTTCAGCATTTCCTCCTGGTATTTCAAATATTCCTCCCATAAAGTCATCTTGTTTTCTTTTCATTAAAAGAATTTCACCATTTTCATTTGTTATTACTGCTCCAACAACTAATTTATTTATTCCCTCATTTTTTGCTTTGTTTTCTAAATATTCACAAAAATACATATTATATTTTTCTCCTTAAAATAAATTTATTTACTTTATTATATATTCCCAACCGGGTTGCCAAGCTTTTGTTTTTCTCCAATCATTTTTATTAGCTTCTTCCCAAGAAATGCCTTTTGTTATAACTTCAAGAGCTAATTGAGGCGCCCTATGAGCAACTATTCCTATTGTTTTTCCTTGATAATTGCCTTTTAAAAATTCTATAAAATTTCTTATTCTCTTTTCTACATCTTTTAAAGATTCTCCATTAGGAAATGGCTTTTCAATATGCTCTTCATAGATTACCAAATTTTTGTCTTTTCCTTCTAAATCACCATAATTACATTCTCTTAATCTAGCATCCTGTATATGTTCTACATCTGGAAAAGCCAATTTTGCAGAGTCTATTGCTCTTACTAAGTCTGAGGTAAAAATGACATCAAAATGTGTATCTTTTCTTATTTTGCCTAATTTAATTGCTCTTTCTTTCCCAATGTCAGTTAATTCTGACTGTTTCCAGCCACTACACTTTCCACAGGCATTATCTGTTGTTGTTCCGTGAACAAAGTATATAATCTTAGTTTCCATTTTTTCTCCATTCCTTGTTCAATTCTTTTTCTTCTCTATCATCAGCGTAATCTTGTTCTACGTCTATTAAATAGATTTTATTTTCAAATTTACCTTTCTTCTCATTCTTTATATTTCTAGCTACTTCAACGTCATCTAACGAAATATTATTTGCTTTCATTATTGCTCCGATAACTTCCATTAAGTCTGCAAGTTCTTGGGTAGAGTGTTCTTCAACAAATTCGTGAGCTTCTTCAAATAATTTTTTATCTAGTTCTTTTAAATACTCGTTATCGTCTAATATTCTATAGTTTGCTTTTCTGTCGCTTTTTTTGTTTATTTCTTCCGGTATTTTATCTCTTACTAATTTGTTATAAACATACTTCATAATTGTCTCCTCCCATCTGCTTGCATTATAAAACAGATGTTTTTATTTGTCAATAGAAATGGAGATTTTTTACACTTAAATTTTTGTTATTTCTAACCTTGTAAAAAATCTCCGTTATTGTTGGCATGTTTATATTTTTGTTATTTTCTTAAATCTATTCTTTCCAAATTGTATTACTTTTCCATTTGCTATTTCTATTGCTTTATTTATGTCTGTAACAACTTTTCCATCTACTTTTATGCCATTACCTAAAATCATTCTCTTTGCTTCACTCTTTGAATTTGCAAATCCAGTTTTTACTAATAATTCACAGATATTAAGTTCTTTTTCCTCCATTTTTATTTCTTCTATATTTTCTGGTATCTCTCCTTTTGCAATATTCATATATCTTTCCTTAATGCTTTCAAATTCATTTACATCATCATACATTTTTAGTAATTCTTTTGCAAATTGTAAGTGTGCTTCTCGTATATCTCCACTCATTATTTTATTAATTTCATCAGTTGGCAAATCAGTTGCAAGTTCGAAGTATTGTCTTAACACATTATCTGGTATTTTCATACTTTTCTCAAACTTTTCAAATGGCGAATCTGTAAGCCCTATATAGTTGTCCAATGATTTACTCATTTTTTCTTTTCCATCTAGTCCCACTAAAAGAGGGAATGTCATTACTACTTGGCTTTCTTGCCCATAATCTTTTTGTAGTTCTCTTCCCACCAACAGATTAAATGTTTGGTCTGTTCCACCTATTTCTATATCTGCTTTTAATTCCACTGAATCATAGCCTTGCAATAAAGGGTACAATAATTCATGCATAGAAAGTGGCAAGTTATTTTCAAATCTATTTTTGAAATCGTCTCTTTCCATAATTCTTGCTACTGTGTATTTACTTGTTAATTTTATTACATCTTCAAAATTCATTTTTGATAGCCATTCTGAATTAAATGCTATTCTTGTTTTATTCTTATCTAGTATTTTGGTTGCTTGTTCTAAATAAGTTTCTGCCGACTTTCTAGTTTGCTCAAAAGTTAGTGCAGGTCTAGTTTTACTTTTGCCTGATGGGTCTCCTATCATTCCTGTAAAATCCCCCACTACAAAAACTACTTCGTGTCCCATATCTTGAAATAGTTTTAATACTCTTAAAACTACACTATGGCCTATGTGCAAATCTGGTCTTGATGGGTCTGCTCCAAGCTTAATTGTTAATTTTTTTCCACTATTTATTTTTCTATCTAAATCTTCCTCTGAAAAAATTTGTACTGCTTTTCTTTTTATTATTTCTAACTTATCATTCATATTTTCTATTCCTTTCTCAGGAGGTTTAGTTAAGCAAAAACATTATTCATTCCTGTATCTAAACATCCTTCTTTTTTATTACTTGAATTAAATATGAATTTTCGTAGAAGAACCCATCGATTATTGTTTTCATTCTAAACCACTGGGTCATAGCATCACCTCCTTAAATCAAAAAAGTCCATTTGTCCTATTTTTCATTTTCTTTTTAATATTTCTAAATACTTATTAGAAAATTCAGCTAGTTTTTCTATTTTTTCTTTCGAACTATATCTTTTTATTAATTCATTTGCAACTCTATATGCCATATCATAATCTTTTTGACTTATTTCGCTTTTTTCAAATGCTTCTTGCAGTTCATCTTCATCTAATAAATGTATTCTCCCATCTGGAACTATTACAACATCAAGATATAAATCATCTTCATAAGGCACTCCCTTTTCTTCTCCTACTGTTCTTGCTATGTCATAATACCATTCAGAAACTTTTTCTTTATCATCATATATTACAGTTAAGCAATAATTCTTCCCGTCAGGATATATCTCAAGCCATTTAAAGTTATTTCCTAAAATACACCTATTTTCGTCGTCTACATACCATGGAGATTTAACATTCTTAATATCTAATAAAGAAATATTACCTTTAAATTCTTCATTATCAATTCTCATATTTTTATATTCTTTTTCTAATATGTTATTAGATTTATTTCTTCCATCAGCAAATCTTTTCTTTAGGCTAATCCAATATCTTTGTGTTATTTTTCCTTCATTTTCCACTTCATTCTCAAGAATTCCTCCATTTTTCATGATTGTTCTTGCTGAAGCTTTGTTTTCTTTATTGCATGTCATTAGCACATTTCCTATTCCTACTTTCTTAGCTTCTTTTAATGCTAATCCAATCATCTCTGTGCTATAGCCCTTATTTCTTTCTAATGGTCTTATGCTATCCCCAATATGTCCTCCATAATTATATAAATGTTCATTTAATCTATATCTAAGCTGAATAACGCCTATTATTTTATTATCTCCAATGCTTACTGCTATATATTGCGTTGCTTGAACTCTTCCTTTTTCTTCAGCTGTTTCTTTAGATAAATCTTCATTAATCTTTTTTAGCCATTCTTCAAAACTTGGTAATTTGTCTAAACCTCCACTTCCTGGAATAACGTTCTCACCATTTTTTCTAAATTCCTCTACAAATTCTTGTATTTGTTCTTTATATTCTTCAGATGGAAATACTAATTTTAATCTACTACCATTATTTTTCATTAATCTTCTCCCCCTTTATAAATGGTGGTTTTGTCAAAAGTTTTCTAGTAAAAACCTTTGTAAACCTTGTTTTTTCTATAAAAATTATAAAAACTTGATATCCCCCCTAATTTGTTATAAAATTTAGTTGCGAAACAAAATTTTATAAGGAGTGTGATATCAAGTTATGTATAATATTATAACAAATTTATTAGTACTTTTACAAGTACAACAAAAAATTATTTCAATTTTATTTCTTCTTGTTACTGCTAAACCTTTAAAAACTAAATCTTTCGATAAGCCTGCTAATGTGCCTTATCGTAAACTCGTTATCGACCAAATGCCTATTTTTGATACTCATAAGGTCTTTTATGATAACATTCCTAAAAGTTTAGATTATACACAACTTTTATCTGAATATTTTTCAAATACTGGTAAAGTTCTTAAACCTGTTAAACATCGTTCTAATTCTAAAGCTTCTGTTCC
>CALXVA010000106.1 GCA_944391835.1 uncultured Clostridia bacterium
ATCTTTAATAAAAATAACTCTACTTGCATAAGAAGCACAAAAGCTGTCGTGAGTAACCATTAAAATTGTTGTATTTAACTTTTCATTTAAATAATCAAAGCTTTCTAACAACATTCTTGATGACTTACTGTCTAAGGCTCCTGTTGGCTCATCAGCCAAAACGATTTGTGGGTCTGTAACTATTGCTCTTGCTGACGCTACCCTTTGCTTTTGTCCTCCAGACATTTGGTATGGGTATTTTTGTAATACATCTTTTATTCCTAGTTTAGTTGCTATATCATTAACTTTTTTCTCTATTTCTTTTGCACCTTTGTTTTGAATAGAAAGTGCAAGCGAAATATTTTCATAAGCAGTTAGTGTATCTAACAAATTGAAGTCTTGGAATATGAAGCCCAATTTTTCTCTTCTGAATTTGTTTAAATCATTTCCCTTTAATTTTGTAATATCCTCTCCTCCAACGAAAATGTGGCCTGATGTTACTTTGTCAATGGTAGATATGCAATTCAAAAGTGTTGTTTTGCCAGAGCCAGATGCTCCCATTATAGCAACAAATTCTCCCTTATCCACCTCAAATGATAGATTGTCTAAAGCCTTGGTTAGGCTAGATTTACTACCATAGTATTTTTCTACTTTATCGATTTTTAGTATTGTAGACATTTTTCATCTCTCCCTTCGTTTTCAATTATAGAGGATTTTTTCGGCATTGTCGCTATTTTAAGGTTACGGTATATTACAAGTTTGTAATGTTGTTTTTTTGGCAGAAGAAAAACTACTCTTTTTCAAGAATAGTTTTTGGTTTTAGTTTTCTTGTGTATATCTATTTTCTAATAATATATTTTTCATTTCTATTATATCATAAAATGGAATAATAATACCCTTTTTAGCTAACTTAATAACATTTAATGACACTTCTATGATTTCCTCTTTTAGGCTTTCTGTTATCTCTACGTCTTGTTTCTTATTTTGGTATTTACTTTCTATGTATTCTTCAGTAGTTGGAAAAATATTTTGTATTAAAAATGTTTTTTCCTTACCTAATACTTTTCCAAAAACAAAGTTATATACTTTTTTTCTAGCTTTTTTCTTATTCTCATATATATTTTTATACTTTTCTACCTTACTAGAAATTGGTACAAACCATATTATTTCTTCATTTTCGGGATCATTAAAGCAAAAATAACAAGGTCTCTTATTCCCATTTTCTTTATTTTGCATCAACTTATAATCTTTAAAAATATCAAAAAATTTATCTTTTATAAAATAAAATTTTCCACTTTCTACTTTCATTTTTCCTCATTTCTAACAAAAAATCTACCTCCGAAAAGGTAGATTTTTTATTAACATTTGTCCACCTACGCATTTATTTGTCGCAAGTAGGGTTGCGAGTAACATTTGCACACCTATGCACTTTTACCCCGCAAATAGGGTTGCGGCTAACATTTGATTTGGACAAGATACTTTTTTCGTATCTCTTTTATTATATTCAATTATAACCTCTTTTATTATTAAAAGTCAATATTTTTTCTATATTTTTTGTATCAATCGTTACTGGATAATGGTGCTTAATAAAATCTAGGCACTATCAATCCATATTTCACTGATATTATAAATCTACTTTGCAACATCTAAAAACTCGTTTTTATTAAACACAATACTAACTTCTGCAAACTCGTTCACTTTTGAATCTATTGTAATCTTATGACCTAATTTCTTACATAACTGCTTTGCAATATATAGCCCCATTCCAGTTGATGTTTCGATTTTTCTTCCATTGCTTCCTGTAAAAGTTTTATCAAACACTTTGTGTAGGTCACTTTTTTCAATTCCTATTCCATTGTCAAAAATTTTTAAAATAACACTTTTATTACTTTCTTCTGCCGTTATTTTTATATAATGCTCTACTCCATCTCGTATATATTTAATACTATTGCTTACTATTTGATTTACAATAAATTCGAGCCACTTAGAATCTGTTAATACTTTTTTGTTATTTACATCTACAATAAAATCAATTTTGTTTTCTAATAATATATCTTTATTTTTCATAGCCACATTTGAAATTACTTTTGCTAAATCGGTTTCTTTAATCAAATAATCTTTTTCGGCGTTTTCACTTCTAACATAATATAGAACTTGCTCTACATCGTCATCAATTCTTTTTAGTTGTTCTACTATTTTCTTGTCCGATAATTCCTTATGATTATGCACTATTAAATTCATCGAAGCTAGTGGTAACTTAACTTCGTGAATCCACATTTCTATGTAATCCTTAAAGTCTGTAATGCTTAAGCTATACTCTTTTATTCTTTCAGCCATAGACTTGTCTATTTCATACAAAGCATCGTATAGAACTTCTCCATCATAAAAATTAGGTCTTTCAAGCATTTCTGTTATTAAATATTTTTTATCTAATAAATCCAAATCATTTAGGAATTTATCATAAAACTTTTTTCTCCTTTCAAAATCATAAATAACAGTTATTGTAAAACCTACTATCAAGCTTAGGTTCATTCCTAATATTGCTTGTAAACTGACTTTAAAGGATACTAGCATTAGGTTTATGATTGCTAGTATCACAATAAATATTATTATAATTAAATAGTTACTTTTTAAGTATTTGCTTAGCTTCATTTATTTAATACCTCTAAATTTTAATTATTATTTTCAAATAATTCTTTAATATATAAATCTCTATTTTTTTATTCATTATTTTATATTTATTTAGACTCTTCCTTGTCTGGTATTGTTTTTTGATATTGTAATTGCTTAGTTTCACTTATAACACTATTTATTTCTTGAAGTCCAATCATACTTGTGTCACTCATAATAGTTTCTGGTGTTAGCTTTTTTTGGTTCTGTCTTGTATCTGTATGAAAATACCACATTCTCTTTTCGCTATCATATAATGCTTTACTTGGAATTTTTCCCTCTTGTCTTGCAAGAACTCTAATTAAAGAAATTTGTTGTTTTCTCATTTTTGGTATATCTTTCTTATCTACATCATCTGCTATTTTTATTCTACTTTTATACAATAATCCTCGCCTATATGCTATTTCTTGCTCAACTGTACCTTCGCTTAAATTATTACTTTGTAAATATTCTTGTGCATATTGTTTGTCAATTTCTGCTGGAGTTCTATGATGTCCTGGCAAATTACCATTACTTCTATTCTCTTCTGCTTTTGTATGCATTTCTCTAAATTGTTCACTCTTTTTTATTTGTAGTAGAATACTATTAACTTCTGGTAAATTAGCAAATTGTTCTAAATAATTTGTTCCTCCATCTATTGTTAAATTATCTGCTTCTTTTAATAATCTTGCCATTGCTGGTATTATTTTTTCTATATAAAATTGTTGGTTTTCTTTATAAAATGTTGCATTATTATCATAAACTCCTATAAATTTACCTGATTTTATACTTTGCAATACTCTATCTATATTTTCATTTTCACAATTTGCTCTTATTGCATATGCTGTATTCTCCTCTGTTGCTTCATAATCTTTTATAAACTCTTTTATCCAATCCATTTTTCTTTGATGAGAAGAAACTTTTTTCTTCATTTCTTCATTAGCTTTGTTTTGGTCATAAACTGTAACCTTTTCGCTTAAATCTGCTAATACTTGTTTCTTATCGCAATAATATTTCTCTAATCTTTCTCTGTTTTCAGTATGAAATCTCCAAGGTGTTTCTGATTTCATTGTATCCATAATAAACTTTCTTGGAGAATAACCTTTCTTTAATTCCCCCATTTGTAGTGCATATTGCTCTATATATTGTTTTGCAGGGATTTCTGTTCCGTCTTTTAATCTTACTTTTCCGTCTTGTGCTAAATATTTAAAAAAGTATCTCTCTATAAATCGTTCTGCTGACATTTCTCCTTTTTCTTTTCCTGTTGGAATTATAAATTTTCTTTCTAATAAACTAGGCTCTATTGTTTTAATAAAATCATCAAAAGTCATTTGCACATTTTTTCCATCTTTTTCAACCTCTATTGTTCCATTATTAAATGGTGGTATAAATCCATAGTTGCCCATCTGAGTTTGTGCATTAGCCATTGATGCAGATTGTCCTAATCTATTTTCAAGTTGTCTTTGGAAATAATGAGATATTCTTTCCAATATATCTTTACTTTCATCTTTCCCTATTTGTGCTACAAGGTCTGCAACTTGTTCTGGTGTACATTTCTCTATTTGTCTATATATAAGTTCATAGTACATATCT
>CALXVA010000107.1 GCA_944391835.1 uncultured Clostridia bacterium
AAAATAAAAGTAAATCTATAAGCCGGGTTCTGTCTTGAATAGTCATCTATCTAGTACATATATTGCTATATGCATCATGCCACCAATGTAAGAAGACTGGCGAGCAACCATTAACCTTCTTGGCTCGGTGTTGCTCCTGATGGGGTTTACACTGTCCCAATATGTCACCATACTGGCGGTGAGCTCTTGCCTCACCTTTTCATCCTTACCTTACTAGAAGCTAGAGGCTAGAAATTAGTTAAATTACTACTAACATTTAATGTAATCGTTTTACTACTTTTCATACATTATAGATTAGTTGTTTTATAACTAATGCCCATCCTCTAACTTCTAGAAGGCGGTTATTTTCTGTTGCACTTTCCTTAAGGTTTCCCTCACTGGACGTTATCCAGCATCATTGCTCTGTGGAGCCCGGACTTTCCTCGTACGCTGTCTTTCGACCTTGCTATACGCGACTATTCGATTTACTCTTGTTCTATTTTACTATAATTTTATAGCATAGTCAATTATATTTGATTATAATTTAAATGGCTAAAATAAACTATTATTATATATTTTGCAACTCTTGCATTAAATTAGCATAATTTATTAAAAATACTTTTCTATCTTTACTATTACAATCTTCTTTTAGCTCATTAATCAGAATATATGCCTTATTTATTATATCTATTTTGTCTATATTATTTATTTGATTATTCAATATGTTCGAAAAATTCTCTTCTGCTTTTGTTACATTATTACTTGCCTCCTCCCAGTTGTCTCTCTCCATTTCTGAATACGAATATAAAATACTGCATTGCACGTTAAATACTGAATTTTTATTGCTATCTCCAGAAAATTCACTTATATATCCACTTAGCAAATTAAACAAATCAGATGAATTTATTAATATGTTTTCCTTATCTTTTTGCTCTATGCCACTAGATATTTTATCTAATGTACTATTAAATTTTAATAAATTATCCTTATTTACATTCAAAGAACTTAAATCAATCATAATTGTTGTCCAAGCAGAATACATATCTTGAATTTTCATGTCTACACTATTCCAATCTATATCATCTGTATTATCATCCTCTAAAATGCTATTGGCATTAGACATATTGGTAGTAGTTATTGTGCTGCCACTTTCTCCTTGTCCAGAATTTCCTTGATTGGAACTTCTTGCTGAACTCTCCTCTCCTGAGTTACCTCGGTTAGAACCACTTCCAGATGAGCTTGATTCCTCATTTGAACTAGAATCTTCTATTTCTTCACTTACTATTTTATAATTTGTATATGAAATATTATTAAGTTCATTCATCACATGTATAATATTGTCTCCTAGATATTCTATTTCGGATATACATTTTTCTTTTAGCATATCATTACTGCTTGCCTTGCTTTCTTTTATATTGCCATATATAAAGTATCCAACTATTGAAATAGCTATTATAAAAAACAAAGTGATTATAGTAACAATGTATTTTTTCATAATTACCTCTTTTTTACATGATATTTTATTATTATTATTGCCAAAAAATTTCCTTTTATTCTCTAGTATTTTTATTATTTATTTATGTATAATAATAGTAATTTTTAAAATCAACTTTTTAAAATATTGGGTGAAAGTATGTAAAAATTTTATAGGAAGTTATAATAAACACGAAGAGGTTCTTATGGATGTTATTGTAAGATTATATAGTAGCAAAAGGAATGAAATAGCTAAATTTTTGAATAGTTTTTTTAAATTAAATAAAGAGCAAAGCGAATATATGAATTTATTAGAATGGGAAAAAAAGTACCAAAACCCTGTAGAAATAACAGAAATTATTGGTACTTTTATTGATAATAATGATAAGTATTCAATTAATATGTGGATTAGTTTAGATGCAGGTGTTTTCATAAATATAAATGATAATAATGCCGATGATATAATTAGGTATATTTATGAAAGATATCCGTATTAGATTTTGCAAAAGGGGACGGGCTTGTTTTGTAAAAATTATTCGGATATTTATAGTAATAGTATATATTTTTTATTTTGGTCTTCGGCCCCCAACATCGTACAAACTGTATAAACTCCACTTATGTTTCGTTTAACAGTTTGTAAACTTGTTGGTCCCCACCTTAAGCACTCCGACCAAAAGAAAAAATATATACTATTACTTATACTTATAAAAAGGAAATATCTATTTTTACAAAACAAGCCCGTCCCCTTTTGCTCATTCGCATTTTTTGTCACGTGTCATAAGCTGAACTACAGCTTCCTTAGGTTTTAACCCGTTGTACAAAACATCATATACTGTATTTACAATTGGCATTTCTATATTGTATTTTTGTGCTAGTTTGTATGCAACTTCTATGTTATCTATACTTTCAATTGTCATACCAACTTCTTTTTTGGTTTCTTCCACAGTTAAACCTCTTCCTATACATCTACCAGCTTTTCTGTTTCTGCTATGTTCGCTAAGGCAAGTAACTATTAAGTCTCCTAAACCAGATAGGCCATAGAAAGTATTGTGGTTTCCTCCTAGTGCAACACCTAAACGAGATATTTCAGTTAAGCCTCTTGTTATTAGTGCTGCTAAGGTATTGTCTCCTAAATTTAGTTCAGCTATTATTCCTGCACAAAATGCTATTATATTTTTTAGTGCTCCTCCAAGTTCCGCGCCTTTGACATCAGAACTTGTATATATTCTAAGTGTTTCATTCATAAATGTATCTTGTACTAAGTATTGTACATCCAGACTTTGTGATGCAATTACGATAGCTGTCGGTATTCCTAACGATACTTCTTCTGCATGACTTGGCCCAGTAAATACACCTATTTTAGCTGTAGGCATTTCTTCATGCACTACTTCATTTAATGTATATAGTGTTGATGCTTCAAACCCCTTTGAACATAATATTATTGGCTGATTTTCTACATACATTTTGTATTTTTTTATTGTATCTCTTGTGAATTTAGATGGCGTAACATGCAAAATCATATCACTACCTTTAATTGCCTCTTCTAAACTAGTTGTACACGTTATATTTTCTGGCATTGTAGCCATTGGCAAGAATTTGCATTTATGTTCTTTGTTAATTAAATCTGCCTCTTCTTTGCTAAACGACCATAACCTTACTTCGTGTCCCATCTTTGCAGAATGTATTGCTAAGGCTGACCCCCAGCTTCCACTACCTATTATACAGATTTTTTTCATTTGAACCTCCTAAGATTTTATACTATACTTTTTAAAGCAATATTTTATTAACCAATCTACATATTTCCAAACTATAGTGAGCTAGAATTTATTTGTTCTAATATAATTAAACCTTTTAAATCAGGATAGTTGTTCTAACCCCACTCTATCTAAGTGTATATAAATTTTTTTACAATTTAAGCCCGTCCCCTTTTGCAAATTATTTTGTACCTTTTAAGCTGATTCTGTTTTCTGTGCCAGATAGTAATCTTTTTACATTTTCTCTATGATTAAATACTATAATCACTGCAAGGACTATACTATATATTATATAATTTCCTGGTATTATATAGTTTTGAGGTATGAATATTGTAAGTACTGGATATAGTATTGCTGCTGCTATTGAGCCAACTGATACCATTTGTGTTAATATTATTAGAATAAGAGCAAACACTAAACAAATTAGTCCAATTTGCCAGTTTGACATTATAAGTACTCCAAGTGATGTTGCTACACCTTTTCCACCTTTAAATTTAAAGAATATTGGAAATGTGTGTCCAAGAATTACTGCTACACCTGCTATTTGTACTAACAATGCTCCATTAGAATTTGGAAAAATTTTATTCATAAGTATTGCTATAAGTATTGAGACTACTCCTTTTAATATGTCACAAACTAAAGTTATTGCTGCTGCTTTTTTTCCAACAGACCTTAACATATTTGTTGTTCCTGCATTTCCACTTCCTTTGTCTCTTACATCAAATCCTGCCATTTTTTTGCTAAGTATTACTGAAAAGTTTATACTACCTATTAAATAGGCGATAATTGCTACTATTGCACATTCTACCATAATTTTTCTTCCCTTCTTTTTCTACTACTTTTTATTTCATAATCATTATATCTTTTTAAATCTATTTTGGGAATAGTTTTTTGAAAAAAATTTTAACTAAATTTTTATACTGCAATATTTCCCGGGAATTTGACAGTTAATTAAATACAAAATCGATATAAGCATTGAAAGTGCTTAATTTTTTTGTCAAATTTCCCT
>CALXVA010000108.1 GCA_944391835.1 uncultured Clostridia bacterium
CTTTCTATTTCATCCTTTAATTCTTCTTCTGTTGGTAAATATAATTTATATTTACTAGCAAATAGTTGTTCATTTCCTTTTAGAATAGAGTATTTTGCTATATCTGCATCGGTTTCTGAACATAGCAAAATTCCTATTGTTGGATTGTCTTCTTTTGATTTTTTTAACTCATCATACATTCTAACATACATATCCATTTGCCCAACATCTTGATGCGTTATTTTTTTAGTTTTCAAATCAATTAACACAAAGCATTTTAATATATAATTGTAAAATACTAAATCTATGAAGTAATCTTCTTTTTCTGTATGAATATGTTGTTGTCTTGCAACAAATGCATAACCTTTACCGTAGTTCCATTAAAAATTTTTGTAAATTATTTATTATACTAGTTTCTAATTCTGTTTCTGTAAAAGTACTATCCAATGAATATCCTAAGAATTCTGCTATTACTGGATTCTTAACAAATTCTAATTTGTTCATTAAATAATTTTCTTTGTTGTTTTCTTCCATTTCTTTAATTACTGGTTCTTTAACTTGTGACTTTAACAATCTATAATAATACTGTATATCAATGTTTCTTTGTAATGTTCTTGTACTCCACGTTTGTTCTAATGCTTCTTTTGCGTACCAATCTCTTGCTTTTTTATCAAAAACTTGTAACAGAGTTCTATAATGAGTCCAAGATAGCAAATTTCCAGATTGTCGACTCAGTGCGTCGACAATTTGTGGAAAATTTTTATAAAAACTTAAAAATCTATACAAATTACTTCTATCAAATCCTTTTCCATATTGTTTTGTTAATTCTTTAGATAGTTTTTTTATTATTTCTAATCCATAATCTGCTCTATCATTTCCCTTTAGCTCTTCTTCTGCAATTCTATATCCAATTAGCCAATTTCTTTCTACTAGAGCAATATTTACTGACTTATAAGCATAATCTCTTGCCGATTCAATAATAGAACATACATCTTCTAATACATTATCTGTATTTTGATATTTAATAATCATTGAATTATTGTTTATTTTTTCCAAACTCATATTTACCTACTTTCTTATAAATCGTATTTTTCTTATTTATATCATAAAATTAGACAAAATACAATTATTTTCCAGATATTAGCTTTAAAGTCAAAAAAATAACAGATAATTGCTTACCTGTTATTTTCTATGGCTCCTTTGCGAGAAACGTTTTCGAAAAGTCTATCGCAAAAAAGTTACTTATTTCCGTTTCAAATGTAGTTATAGCAATATATTGCAAGAATTGTATGTACAGGTTGGTAATTTTTTGCTACAACTGTTGTTTATAATTTAACATAAAACTACAGAATTTGCAAGAGTTTTAGTCTTCATTTTTTTGAATATACTTTTGTACAAAATCTATTAAATCAATAATTATTGATTTTAGATTTCGATTTCATCTCCGTCATTTGGTATTATTAGGTTTTTGATATTTTTATCTTTGGCTAATTCTCTTGCTGGTTTACTCATATGTGTTGCAACTATTTTTTTATTAAATTTATTACTAATCATTTCAATGTCATCCACTCCCATGTGAGCTTTATGCCTTTGAGGAAAAGACATATCTAATACTGCTATATCTGTATTTTGAACAATTATATCAATACTTTCGCAATATGTTGAATCTCCAGAAAATCCTATTGCCTTATTTTCTTTTCTAATTACATATCCATATGCTGGTTTCTGCTCTCCATGTTCTACTATATACGAATCAGCATAATAACCTTTCACTATTTCTTCATCTTTTAAATCATCAAATTCAACAAATTCAACTTTGGAATTATTTTTCCAATTTTCAAATGCACTAGCTTGCCCTGCTATATAATCATTGCCTAAATGTTCTATTATTTTTTCAGTTCCTTTTGGACAATATATTTTTGTTACTTTCTGAGGCTTATAAATATTTTTTAATAAGATAAAGAATGGCAAATCAAAAAAGTGGTCAGCATGTAAATGCGTAATTAATATTGCTTCTATATTATTTATATCAATTCCTTGCTCTGTAAGCGTTTTTAAAATTCCGTTTCCACAATCTATTAATATTTTTTCATCTACTAATGAACAAGCACTTCTTTCTTTTCCTATAATTGCTCCTGTTCCAACAAGTTTTAATTTCATTATTTTTCCTCCATTTTTCCCATTAATATAATATATTTTTTAAATTTCATATTTTTTCAATTTTTCTATATATTCTTTAATACTTATATCGTTTATATCTTCTGGTTTTAAGGTGCAATACTCCATAATTTGTTTTTCTATTCCTAAAGAGCACTCTATTAAGTAATTTGCTTTTTCTTCGTTAGACCATACTGATAATGGTTTATTTTTGTACCTCACTTTTGCATCTTCTAATCTTTCTTTTATACTTACAACTCCATCTGGTGCTACTCTTTGGTCACAATAAGCACAAATTTTTCTTTCATAAGAATTTGATTTTAAAGTTTCTTCATTTTTTCTAGACCTTTTTCCATCTAATATAGTTAATTCTTTTTCAGTTAAACCTTCCTGTTTTCCAATTTCTAAATTAATTTCATGGTCATTTGTTCCATACTTATCAAAATATTTTTTTCTTACCTTTAAAAATTCTATATCTTTTGATTCATTTTCTTGTATTTTTACCATATTTCCCATATCATGCAAAAGGCACACTCTAATAATTGCTTGTTTATCTATATCTGGTCCATTCCAGTTATCTATTATCAAATTACTACAAGCAGATACCCTTAACATATGCATTTGTAAGTTTTCTGGCAAATGGTATTTGTTGTAAATTTGCAAAATGTTCATTTATGCTCTACCTCCTAATATTAAAAATCCACCTAAACAATTGCATAATTTAAATATAATGTACTATTTCTTCAAAAGTATCATATCCACTTTCATTATTTATATGTCCTGCATTTGGAATTAAAATTTGTTTAGTTGCAACTTTATCGGCAAAATCTTTTTCCACATCATATTTTACATAAGGGTCATTATTTGAATAAAAACATATTATTTCATCAGCATGTTGCTTTATATCTTCTAAATTATCTAAATACATAGACTTATTAACTGCATCATATTGCTCATTTATTCCTAGGTAGTTATTAAATCCGCATACGAATATCAATTTTTTTACCTTTATCTTATTTTCAATTAAGAACTTTGATATAAATACTGGTGCTATACTATGTCCTATTATTATAGTGTTTTCATTTATTAGATTTAAATCTAAATAGTACTTTAGTAATTTACTCCAATTTTCATAGTTTTGGAATCCTACACCTATTGGGAATTGTGGTGAATATACTTGTTTTTCTTCGGCTTCTAGGAAATCATGTAGCCAAGGAAACCAGTTTCCAAAAGGACTCCCGAATGAACCATGTATAATAAAATAGTTGTTTTCTGAATTCATAATAAAATTTTATCTCCTTTTTATATTTTTTAATTTTTTGTTAATTTTGAATTTTCTTGTATAGGTAGTATTCTTATTTGTTTCATTTATGTTCTCTTTATCTGTTGTAATTATACAATTACAATTTTTTACTACTCTATATTTGTTAAATGGATTTATGTTTTTCTGAAATCCATCTATAAAAGCTCCATTAAAGCATTCATAATGATTTACTTTTTGTTCTGTCCACAAATCAATACTTTTAATTATCATAAAAATATCCTCCACTCCGTGTTAACCCAATAATTTATCTTTCACTATATATTATTAATCATATTTCTTATATCCTATTTTACTATGTATCTCTTTATGGCAATTTGAACAAACAAGAATACATTTTAAGGCTTCATTTTTATATTCTTTCCATGACATTGTATTTCCAGAACCCAATTTGAATTCTTTTTCATTAGGATTCTCATGGTGAAACTCCAATGCATCAACACATCTGTCATATCCACATATAGAACATTTTCCACCTAATAACTTTATTGCTTGTAATTTCATATTTCTTCTTAATATTGTTTTTTGATGCTTACGAGTATAATTATCACTTCTTGTTGACTCTCCACTACATTCATAGCAATATAATCTAGTAGATGATTTTGTTTCAAATTTTTTACCACATATCTCACATATTTTTATCACTAATTTCACATCCTATGAAAACAATTATACTATATTTATCACAAAAATACTAGCAAACAGAAAAAA
>CALXVA010000109.1 GCA_944391835.1 uncultured Clostridia bacterium
AAATCAATGTAGTTGTAGTGGTTTTCCCGTCACTTCCTGTTACTCCTATAATTTTACAAGGACATGTATTCATAAGCATTTCTATTTCGGATGTGACTATTGCTCCTCTTTTTTGTTCAGATACCAATTGTAAAGTAGTTGGCAAACAACTTGGTGAACGAAATATAATATTATATCCTCTTAAAAAGTGTAACGCATTTTTTCCTGTTACTAGCTCAAACCCGTAATTTTCAGTTTTTCTTACAATGTCTTCTTCTAATTTTTCTTTATCTCGTTGATCAAAAACAGTAACCTTTGCTTGTAAATTATATAAATAATCTATTAAAGGAATATTACTTACACCTAGCCCTATTATAGCTACTCTTTTACCTTTTACATTTCTCTCAAATGCATCTAATTTTAAATTTTCCATTTTTTTCTCCCTTCAGTAATTTTTGATGGCTTAAATTGCAAAAAATATTAAAAAGTTCAATTTTTCCTTATTGTAGATAATACTTTTTCTGTTGCTTCCTCTACTGTACCACAGTTTGTTACATCAATTCTAATTGTTTTATCATAAGTTTTATAATATCCTGCTTTTTCTTGTAATTTATCTCTTTCCATTATATTTTGTTTTACTTCTTCATAATTTGCGTTTTCTCCATATTGCTTCATCTTTCTTTTTACTCTTTCTTCTAAATCTGCCTCAATAAATAAATGATAATCTAAATTTGGATAAATATTCATTAAATCTCTTCCAGACACAATTACATTAAATTTTTTCTTATAGATATCTATTAGTTTTCTAGCGAAACCATATAATTCAGAATTATCTGCATTTGCACCCGCTATAGAAACAGCCATTGATGCTTCTTCTGATTGTAAATTATCCTCATCAATTTTTTTGCCATTTATATATATCACTGTTTCACCGTTCTCTATCTTAAATTCAACGCCAAGTTTATCCATCATGTCTTTAATGTCTATATTTTTTATATTATTTTTTAAATTATTTAAGTCAATATGCTTTGATGTCATTAGTGCATAAACAATTCCTCTATATAAATTGCCACCGTGTAATATAATACTATTCGGTATCCTTTTTAATAATTCTCTACAAATTGAAGTTTTTCCACTTCCCACTAATCCTTCTATTCCTATTACTACATTACTCATAGTATTCCCTCTCTTTTATTCTAATTACTTTGAAAATTATACCACAATATTATAATTTTTCAACTTTTTTTAAAAACTTGAGCTAGATGAGTAATTTACTTCATAATGGTTTTATACTTTACAATTTTTGCGATTTTGTTTTTTGGGTTAGAGTGGGCTTATAAAAAAAGTATGAAAATATGGAATGGAGAGTACTTTGAGTTAGAAATTCTTAAATAATTTTATGGAAAGAGTTCATCTCTGATGGAAGGGTGCCATAAAATTTATTTAGAATTTCTATGAAAAAGTAGCTGGACCGACATATTTGAAATACTTTTTTTAGAAGTTTACTCTAACCATAATTATAATTGCAAAAATTGCAAAGTATAAAAACCATTATCAAAGTAACATATTTAAAAAAATAAGTTTTGTATAAAATTTATTTTTTTGTGCATAATTGTATTAGATTGGAGGTGCTTCAATATGTCAGAAAACAATAATTCAAAGAAAAATAGCAAAAAAAATACAGGAAAGCAAAATGAAAATAATAATAGAAACAATAATAATCAATAATTAAAACAGTTACTTTTGCTTTTTTATGAATAAGGCTATAAAGTTTGAGTATAATTTAAATTATTCTCAACTTCATAGCCTTTCTCTTTATAAACATTTTTCTTCTATAGTTTTTGCTTTTTCTCTCTCAAATAAACGTGTCTGCATATTTAAAAGATAGGTAATCGTTTTATTTTCAGTAACAAGTTCAACTCTATATTCTTCTGGACTTCCGAGTAACTTTTCGACTTGAAAATATAGCTCTATACTGATTATTGCTACAATACCTTACAAATTTTTCGTACATTGCCAATAACTCTGTTTCTCCTAGCTTTGTTAAATCACCAAATTCTTGTAATCCATTTAGTATAAGTTCAAATTTAGTTTGAATAGGTAAATTGCTACTTTTAACTTTTTTCCTTAAAATATCCCAATAATCATTTGAATATCCTTTTGTTTCAGTTATATAACCAAGTCCTAAATCAATTTTTCTTAAAATTTCACTAGGTATTGTTCTTACTGCAAAGTATGATGTACTACAGTTAAATTGTATATTCTTTAAATCTCTTGTTAAGTCTGTAGCATGTTCCATTCCTTCTTCATCTTTGTAAATTAAAAAAGTGTGTCCTAATTTATCATTAACTAATTTATTCTCTATTCCTAATTTGTCAAGTAATTCTTTATATTGTTTTTCTAGAGTAGTACATATTATCATATTTGGATTTGTAAACATTTTGTTAGTATATATAGAAAATATATCTTCTTCTCCAAACATCATATGTTCATATTCTCTATCATAAAAGCTTCTTTTTCCTAACTCTAAGTATAGGTATCTTGCCTTTGTATTTATACCTTCTAATCCTTTTGGCATTTGTGTTAAAAAATCTGATAATTTATTTATTTTCACATTATTTGCCTTTCTATAATTTTAATAAAATCTATCTTTCTAAATACTTCTTCAAAAACTTACCTGTGTAGCTTCTGTCATTTTTTACTATTTGTTCAGGTGTTCCAACTCCAACAATCTCTCCTCCACCGTCTCCACCTTCTGGTCCTAAGTCTATAATGTAATCTGCTGTTTTAATTAAGTCTAGGTTATGTTCTATTACAATTATGCTATTTCCTGTGTCTACTAATCTTTGAAGTATGTCCACAAGTCTATGAACATCTGCAATATGAAGTCCAGTAGTAGGTTCATCTAATATATACAAGGTTTTTCCAGTAGCTCTTTTAGAAAGCTCTGTTGCAAGCTTAATACGTTGTGCTTCTCCTCCTGATAATGTAGTTGATGGTTGTCCTAGTTTAATGTAGCCTAGTCCTACATCGTAAAGAGTTTGAATTTTGTCTTTTATTCTTGGTATATTCTTGAAAAATTCTAAAGCTTCCTCAACTGTCATATCCAATACATCTGATATTGTTTTTCCTTTATATTTTACTTCTAATGTTTCTTTGTTATATCTTTTCCCTTTGCATACCTCACAAGGCACATAAATATCTGGTAAGAAATGCATTTCTATTTTTATAATTCCATCACCATTACAAGCTTCACATCTACCACCAGTAACATTAAAACTAAATCTTCCTTTATCATAACCTCTCATTTTAGCTTCATTTGTACCTGCAAATATATCACGTATAAAGTCAAACACACCTGTGTAAGTTGCTGGATTTGAACGTGGTGTTCTTCCTATTGGTGATTGGTCTATGTTTATTATTTTATCTATATTTTCTAGTCCTCTAACTTCTTTGCATTTACCTGGTTTTTCGTTTGAACCATTTAAGTCCCTTGCTATGGTTTTATATAATATTTCATTTACGAGTGTACTCTTTCCAGAGCCTGATACACCTGTTACACATATAAATTGTCCTAGTGGGAACTTAACATTTATATTTTTTAAATTATGCTCTGTTGCTCCTCTTACTTCTATTGCTCTTCCATTAGATTTTCTGCGTTTTTTAGGTACTGGTATTTGCTTTCTGCCACTTAAATATTGCCCTGTAATAGAATCTGGAACTAGTTTTACTTCTTCTGCAGTTCCTTGGGCCATAACATTTCCACCGTGAACACCTGCACCTGGTCCAATATCTATTATTTGGTCTGCTGCATACATTGTGTCCTCATCGTGTTCTACTACTAAAACAGTATTACCTAAATCGCGTAAATGTTTTAATGTAGCTAAAAGCTTATCATTGTCCCTTTGATGTAATCCAATGCTTGGCTCATCTAATATGTATAACACTCCTGTTAGACCAGAACCTATTTGAGTTGCAAGCCTAATACGTTGTGCTTCTCCTCCTGATAATGTTCCAGCACTTCTTGAAAGTGTTAAATACTCAAGTCCGACATCAATTAAAAACTGCAATCTTTTATTTAATTCTTTAAAAATTTGGTCTGCTATCATTCTATCTTTATTATTTAGCTCTAATGAATTTAGGTATTCTTTTATTTTGTTTATTGGCATGTCTGT
>CALXVA010000110.1 GCA_944391835.1 uncultured Clostridia bacterium
CCTGTATACCAAGTCCAACCACCACGTCCTGCAAGTTCTCCTCCGTATATGTCTGCTGGAATCACATAAGGTTCTACTTTATATTTGTTTGCTTCATCTTTTGTTCTTGCGTGCTCTATAGGGTTTATCATTCTAAAAAATTCAGTAGCTTTGTCTCCAAAGCCTAGCATTGCCTCTGCAATAATTGTCCATACTGCTGCGTGTGTGTATTGTTGTTAAGACCATTTTTAGTTTTAAACAACTGATAAGGCGTTTAAAACTTAGAAGGGTCTTATGCAAAATTTAAAATTTCACTTCTTTGTATTTGCTTCTTTGCTAAATTTTAAATTTTACGTTCCTTATTCTATACAGCCTTTCTCTCATATTCTTTTTTAGCACATATAAATTTTTCTAAATTATCATTTAATTCTTGTAGTGGTTTAAAGTTGAAATAAATATCAACTTGCTTGTCACTATGAATTTCAATTCTTTCTATAAATTCTCTAATTATCTCTTTATTTGGTTTTTCCATATTTAAAAATTCATCTACCAAATTATCTAATTTTTTCTCCTTATCTTCCTGCACATTTTCTCCATTTAACTCCTGCTCCATTTCTTTTATTCTCTTAGTATAATCCTCTACTTCTTTTTTTATTTTATTAGCTTTTTCAATATAGCTATCCACTGTAATAATTCCTTCTAGTCTGTCTTCATATAATAAATCAAGTTTTCTTGTTTCTTTTTCAATTTGAGTTTTATAAGTTTTAAGTTTATTTCTTAAATCTAATTCTTTATCCTCTTTTGATTTAGATTTTTTTGCAATCTCTTCAAGTTTCTTTTTATCTGAATATTCTTTGCATATTTCTCTTAAAACTACAATCATATTCTCTTCAAAAACTTGATAATTAAAATTATGTGGAGAACACACATCAAATTTTGAATATCTAGCATAACGTTGGCATCTACCATAAATATTTCCATTCTTATCTGGACTTCTTATTCCAATATATCCTTTACAATCAAAACATTGAAGTATTCCTTTAAATAGATAGTCGTTTTCCACAATTCTTGAACCTTTTGTGGCTTCAAGTATCTTTTTGGCTCGTTCAAAATCTTCTTTACTTACTATCGCTTCATGCATATTAGGAACTCTTATCCAATCTTCTTCTGGAACATCTACGAATTTTTTAGATTTAAAGCTA
The DNA here is from genome assembly GCA_944391835.1 of uncultured Clostridia bacterium. Lineage (GTDB taxonomy): Bacteria > Bacillota > Clostridia > TANB77 > CAG-508 > CALXVA01. Next base: position 1,182 of record CALXVA010000110.1, read on the forward strand.
ATCTTTTTTCGCTTGCCTTGTACTACCGTTCCTGTGTAAACCTCATTTGAAAGAATAAACCTTACCGTAGATTGTGGCCATAAGCCATAAGAAATTGATTTTGTTCCTCTATTTCTTTTATTGTAATCTGATGGAATTGGTATTTTTTGCTCTGATAAATAATCTGCTATTTGCATTGTTCCATAACCTTCAAGAAACATTCTAAAAACAGTTCTAACAACTTCTGCAGCTTCTTCATCTATTACTAGATGATATTTATTTTCAGGATCTTTCTTGTAGCCATAAGGTGCTGTTCCTAGATATTCTCCATTATTTCTTTTTGATTGTAAAACACTATTTATCTTTTTGGATGTGTCTTTTGCATACATTTCATTTAATATAGATTTAAAAGGTGCTATATCATTATTGGCAGAATCTAATGCTGTATCTATATTGTCTAAAATAGCAATATATCTTACATTATGCTCTGGAAAATAAGTTTCTGTATAATATCCAGATTGTACATAGTTTCTTCCAAGTCTTGATAAGTCTTTAGTTATAACCATATTTATTTTGCCTTGTTCAATGTCATCTATCATTTTATTAAACGCTGGTCTATCAAAACTTGTGCCACTTACACCATCATCAACATACTCTGAAATAAAATTAAGTTTATTTTCCTTAATATACTCCATCAGTAGTGTTCTTTGATTTTGTACACTCTCACTCTCTGAATATTTTTCCTTTTCTTCATCTTCTTTTGAAAGTCTTATATATATGCCTACTTTGTAATCAATATTATTCATTATGTTAAAGCTCATTTTTCCTCCTTCCTGCTAAAAATAATGAGATAATATTGATACTCTTCTAACTATAATTATACCATATTATCTCATTTATTGCTATTTATTTATTATACTTTTTTTAAGAATTTATTAATTTCTTTTTATGCAATAATTTCCAAATGCTCTTTCTATAATGTTTTCAAGTGTTTCTCCATTATTATTAAATATAATATTAAACTTAAATTCATTTTTCTTCTTATATTTTTTCTTTTTAACATCCTGTTTTACTTCAGCCATATCTATTACCTCCTTGTCTTATTTTTTCCACATTTTACTATTTTATACTAAAATAGTTGTAATCTAGTTTGAATAAACTTTTAAACTTCTTATGCTACTTGCGTGTACTATATTCTTAACGACTCTTGGTACATCGCTGGTTACTTTAATTCCCTTTTTTAAAACTAAATTGCTTGTTTTTTTTGCATACCCAAATATTGACCTATTCCATTTAGCAAAATCAATATCAGATATTTCTGTTTTTATTGATAATATTTCATTATCTCTATTTATTGTTGCAAGTAATTTATAATATTCTTCTTTATCTTCTTTTTCTTTGCTATTTCTAACATAAGTCTTATAATATTCTCTGTTATAAGCCTTTTTCTTTTCTAAAGATTGTTTCTTTTTATATTTTTTCTCATTTTTATATCTTTTATCTTTAGTTACAATTTTAGATACATATTGAGGTGTCTTTTCAATAATAGGTGCTATCTCCGATGGTCTCTTGTGTTCCTCATAATATAATCTGATTATTTCTTGTTTAACTTCATCTGCCTCCATTTTCTCCCTCCTCTCTTGGTTTCATTTTTTACTTGCAATTTTTGAATACAATTATCGCTTTGTTATTTCATCTTATTTATATTATTTTTTACTAACATAAGTTTATCATGAAAGTTTGACACTGTCAATAGTTTATGATAAAATATTTATAATAAAATAACATTTGTTTTTAAAATGTAGTCAGGAGTAATGATTATGGATAGCTTATTTAATATGTTAGATACTAATAGTAATAAGTTTTATTTTGACGAAAGCAATAAGAAGAAGATAATTGTTTATCATGTATATAAAAAATACCAAGATACATATTCTTCTCATATTAAGAAAGATGAATTTAATATTGGAGAGCAACTTTGTGATTTTCTTAATACTGATTTTGAAAATCCTAACAGCTTTAAAACTCTTATTAAAAAATATGGCATAAACTTTTTTTTAAATTTAACAGATATAAAATATTCAGATTTTCCTGTTCCAGCTGAAGAATATGAAAATTCACTAGACATATTAATTAATGACCATAAATATGTTTTTAGCTTGTTTAGACAAGATTTAATGCTTGATATTGAATATATATTTAATATGAATAATCTTGAAGAAATAAAGGACTTAACACCACTACAAAGATTTCAAGTTATGACAAATAGTGATGTTAGTAGTAAATCTTTAGAAAAAATTGATAATGATAAGGTAAGAATAAATTTATCTGCATTTGAGATATTAAGAGATTATTCTAATTATCCTATGAGGCAAGATGAAACACAAAGAATTGTTAGCAAAGCAAATATAAATTCTTCTTATTTTATTGAATGTGCTGATATTATACAAGCACTACTTATAGAACTTTTAGAAATAGCAAAACTTAATACTGAGATAAAAAAATGTAGAAACTGTGGCAAATTCTTTGTTCCAGACAATAGATCTGATGAAATTTATTGCAGTAATATATATGAAAACGGTAAAACTTGCAAAGAAATTGGTCATTTTAAAGTACAACAAAAGTTGATACAAGAAAATGATGATTTAAGAATTTATAGAAATGTTTATCAAAAGCTATTATTAAGAACTAGAAGAAATCCAAGTAATACCAAGTATGCAAGAGATTTTGAATTTTTCAAAGATGATAATAATAAATGGAGAGAAAATATTAGTAAAGGCAAAAGTACTGAAAAAGAATATATAGAATGGCTAAAAAAACAATAAAGGTAGATTAATGAAGTGAACCCAAATTGTTAGACAAAAAAGTTTAACAAGGAGGGTTCATTTTTTATGAGTAAATATTCAAGTGA
>CALXVA010000111.1 GCA_944391835.1 uncultured Clostridia bacterium
ACTTGACATATTTTATTAAAAATGGCATAATATCCTTGGAAAGGGGGAATAATAATGGAATCAAACGAACAAGAAGTTCAAGAAAAAACTAACTCAAGTGTAGGCTATGGAATTGCATCATTAATATTTGGAATAATTTCTATTGTATCTTTATACTTTATTATTATTTCTATATTATCAGCAGTTCTATCAATTATTTTTGGATTTATAGCCATGAAAAAAGGTGACAAATTAGGAAAATCCGGCTTAATACTAGGTACAATATCTATAGTAATTACATTTTTACTATTCTTATTTTTACAAGTATTGGATGTGTCTTTATTTGTAATACCTAGCTGGTATAAATAATTAGGAGGAAACTGTATGTCAATTCATTGTAACGCAAGAAAAGAAGATATTGAAAAAACTGTTCTTATGCCAGGCGATCCATTAAGAGCAAAATACATTGCCGAGAATTTTTTAGAAAATGCAAGATTGGTAAACACCGTAAGAAATATGTTGGCTTACACAGGAACATATAAAGGAAAACCTGTTACTGTATTTTCTTCTGGTATGGGTATGCCAAGTATGGGAATTTATTCATATGAACTTTTTAAATTTTATGATGTAGAAAATATTATTAGAATAGGCTCTTGTGGTGCTTATAACGAAAATTTAAATTTGTTTGATACTATATTAGTAGACAAGAGCTACACAGAAGGAAATTTTGCCTTTGAGTGGAGTGAAAAAGAATGCCATATTGCTGAAGCAAATAAAGAACTTAATTCTATATTAGAAGAAACTGCAAGCAAAATAAATATTCCATATATTAAAGGTAATACTTTATGCAATGATTGTTTTGATGGCTACTTAGATGATATTGATAGCTTTATAGCTAGATTTCCTAAAGATTTAAATATTATAGCTTGTGAAATGGAGGCTTTTGCTTTATTTTATATGGCTAAATATTTTAATAAGAAAGCTGCTTGCCTTCTAACTGTTGTAGATTCTCATTACAAAAACCAAGTTAGTACCCCAGAAGATAGAGAACGTTCTTTAAACGATATGATTAAATTAGCTTTAGAAAGCGTGGACAAAAGGCAGTAGTCCCTTTGTCCACGATTTTATTATAGCCACTCTTTATATTTTTTAATGTATTCCTTCTTTACAATAGTTGCTAAGAAACAGTATAATATAGGCACTAATAAAATAATTGAAAAATATTTTAGTGGAATTGGAACTAGTCCTATATACTTTCCTATAAAAGTAAAAGGTATTAAGATTGCAACTATACTTAACCCAATTGATGTGGCATATACTGCTTTTGAACTGTGGCTTTCTATAAATGGTGTCTTTGCTGTTCTAATTACGTGTAATCCTATAAGGTTTGACACAACTCCATATGAAAACCATATAGATTGGAATAACGCTGCATCTGGTAGTCTTAATCCAAATCCAAACCATAGAATTGCAAATACCATTAAATCGAATACAGAGCTTGCAGGCCCCATATGTAGCATAAATCTCTTTATGCTCTTCATGTTCCATTTACGTGGTTTAGTCAAATATTCTTTATCTACATTATCATAAGGTATTGATAATTGTCCCAAATCATATAATAAACTCTGTACTAATAATTGTATTGGTGTTATTGGAAAAAATGGTAATAAGACACTTGCAATAAGTACTGATAAAACTTCTCCAAAGTTAAAGCTTACAGCCATCTTTATATATTTTTGTAAATTTCCAAATGTTTTTCTTCCTTCTATTACACCATCTGTAAGTACACCTAAATCTTTTTCTAGCAGTATTATATCTGCAGTTTCTTTTGTTATATCTACCGCTGTATCCACAGATATTCCAACTTCTGCATTGTGCATTGATGGTGCATCATTTATACCGTCCCCCATATAGCCAACGACATTTTTTGCTTCTTTCAAGATTCTAACTATTCTAGCTTTTTGTATAGGAGAAAGCTTTGCATATACATTAGTCTTTTTTAGTTGTCTTTTTAATGCAGTATCAGATAATTTGTCAGTTTTACTGCCTAATATAATCTTATCTGAGTTTATACCTACTTTATCACATATCGCTTTTGTAACATATTCGTTATCTCCTGTAAGTACAATTACTCTGATTCCATCTTTATTTAATCTTGCAATCTCGTCTTTTGCACTTTCTTTTGGTGGATCTAAAAAGCCTATAAATCCTATTAGAACCATTTTTGACTCGTCCTTAACAGAAAAACTTTTTATATTCTCTATGTCACTTTTCTGTGCAACTGCTACAACTCTTAGCCCCTGCTTATTAAGTTCTTTTGTTATATTTAAAATGTTTTGTTTTATGTCTCTTGTAATTTCTGAAATTTCTCCTTTATAATCTACCTTGGTACATATACTTAGAATCTCTTCAACTGCTCCTTTAGTTATTAGTTGCTTTTCTTTACCATCTGACACTATTACAGATAACCTTCTCCTAGAGAAATCAAATGGTATTTCATCTATTTTTTCATATTTTTCTTCTATACCTTTTAATTCCGTTTTAGCTGTTCTTGCTATAACTGCCTCATCTATATTGCCTTTTAAACCTGTTTGAAAATATGCATTTAAAAAAGCTTGTTTTAGTACTCTTTTGTCTTCTTCTCCCTTTATATCTAAATATTTTTCTAATACAATTTTGTCTTCTGTTAGAGTTCCTGTTTTATCTGTACACAAAATATTCATTGCTCCAAAACTTTGAATACTATCTAGTCTCTTTACAATAGTCTTCTTTTTAGACATTCTAGTTGCACCTTTTGCTAAACTTGATGATAGTATTACAGGTAAAAGTAATGGCGTTATTCCTATAGCTATTGCAACTGCAAAAGTAAATGCTGTTATTGTTCCATGTTTTGCTGCATTTACTATGAAAGTTATTGGTATAAGAACTAGCATAAATTTAATAAGCAATTTACTTACATTTTCAATTCCTTTTTGAAAAGCAGTTTTTGGCTTTTCGTCCGTTATATTGTCTGCCACTTTTCCAAAGTATGTGCTATCTCCTATACTTATAACCACACCTCGTGCTGAGCCACTCATAACATTTGTTCCCATAAAACAAATTGTGTCTAAATCAGTTATATCCTCTATTTTGCCTTTTTGCTCAGATTCTGCAACCTTTTTTACAGAGTCGCTTTCTCCTGTTAAAGAAGATTGAACCACATATAAATCTTTTGACTCAATTATTCTTAAATCTGCTGGAATTAGGTCCCCGGCTGATAAAACAACCACGTCACCAACTGTAATGTCTTCTGATGGTACTTTCGTTACCTTTCCATTTCGTAATACTGTGGTTTTAACAGAAACTAAATTTTTTAATTTTTCTGCAGATTTATTTGACCTATATACTTCAAAAAATTCTAATAATGTACTTGCTATAATTAATACTAAAATTACAATAATATTCGCATAATTTGGTGGAGTAGTTAGAATAACATCTGTGTAGAGTAATACAAAAACTATACCCAACAATATTAAATTAAATGTACTAAATAAACTTTCAAATAAATAATGATACCATTGTTTCGGCTTTTTTTGTTTCATTACATTTTTGCCGTATTTACTTAAATTATTATTTACATCTTCTAAAGTTAGACCTCTTCTTTTAAAATTTTTCTCTTTTAAAAATTCTTCTACACTACTAGTACACTCTCTTTCGTACATTTTAATCCTCTCCCCTTTAAATAGAATTTACTTTAATCCTTTGTACAACTATTTAATCTAATTAAAATTTATGTTTTATTACTTCTTAAAAATTATACCACAAGTTTTTATAATTCAATCATTATTTTTAATTTTTTCTAAAAAATTAAAAATAATTTCTTTATATTTTACAATTTGTAAAAGTATTTTATTAGGTTAGAGTAGGCTTATAAAAAAAGTATGAAAATATGGAATGGAAAGTACTTTGAATTAGAAATTCTTAAATAAATTTATGGAAAGAGTTCATCTCTGATGGAAGGGTGCCATAAAATTATTTTAGAATTTCTATGAAAAAGTAGCTGGACCGACATATTTGAAATACTTTTT
>CALXVA010000112.1 GCA_944391835.1 uncultured Clostridia bacterium
TTTATACAATATTTATATTTATAACAATAATCTTTTTTGTATTTTATTTGTTATTTTTTAATTCATAACACTATTATATGTATATAAAAGTGCTTTTCTTGTGAGGACAATAAATATAAATAGTAATGTTAAGCATGCTTATTGCTATTTTTTTCTACAGTTATATCTCCAAAAAGTTCTTCCTGAGATGTTAGTACTTTGCTTCTTCTAGAAAGTTCTAATAAGCCTGTAAATGCAGTAACAATTTCTTTATTAGAACATTGTTGTTTTGGAAATAGTTTATTGAATATAAAAGTTTTATTATGCAATAGTGCTTTAAACATTGTTTTTACTTTATCTGCTACAGTATAGGTTTCGGTAATAGCTATTTTCTCAATATTTTTTGCATTTTGGTTTAGTCTAGTGCTACTTCTTTCTATTATTTCAGAATACACCTTAGAAATTGTCTCTTTTTGATATTCTCTTTCTATCTTTTGTTTAGGAAGTTGTATTTCTTCAGGTAATTTAAAAATATTTTTACCACCTTTTTGGTACATTGCCTTTAGTTTGCTAGTTATCTCTTTATATTTTTTGTATTCTATAATTCTCTGTAATATTTCCTCTTCTGTTAATTCTTTTTCATCATCTACTTGATTTGGTAATAGATTTTTGGATTTTATATACAGCAAAGTAGATGCCATAACTAAAAATTCGCTAGTTACTTCTAAATTCATTCTTTCCATTTGATTTATGTATTCTATATATTGATCTGTAATTTCGCCAAGTTTTATGTCGGAAATATCCATTTTATTTTTATCTATTAAATGGCATAGCAAATCTAGAGGACCTTCAAAGTTCTCTAGCTTTACATTGTATTTATTCGTTTCTAATGTTAGTAAATTTTGCATTTTATTATCTCCATTTAACTTATTTTATTTAATTGATTATCTAAAATCATTTATATTTTTTATGTTAATCTATCTAATATATGAAATGCCAAATATATAAACTATATTTTAATCATTTAACATAGAAATAGCTCCTTTAATGCTATCCATTTTATAGCCTTTTTTTAGTAAAAATTGCACTACTTCCTGCTCCTCCATTCCATTACTCTTTTTATTTATAATGTTCTTAGCTGAATTTATTTCATACTCTTCTAGTTTGTCTGTATTATTATAAAAGTAGTCGTCTATTAAATCTTTATCTAGTCCTTTAGACATTAGTTTATATTTAAGTTCTTTCAAGGACAAATTTTTGAGATTTATAAATTCTGAAATAGCTCTTTCTATGTAACTATCGTCATTTATGTATCTATTTTCTTTTAAGTCATCTATTACTTCATCTAATAAATCATAGTCTTCTATATCGCTAAATTTTTTTCTAACTTCCTGTTCTGTTCTTTTTTTATACATTATATATTTTAGAACTTTAGTTTTTAATTTGTCTTTTTTCTCTAATTCTTCTAAATCTAGCATTAAAAAACTCCTTTTAGTTTATTTTTCAGCTTGTGAAAGAATTGTTGTTTTTTATTTTGGCTGTGCATATTCGCGAAGCGAAATGCTACAAAAGGCGAAGCCACTTTTCTTATTATAAGATTTACTCTTCTGGTTCAGTCTCCTGCTCCTCATCAACTTCTTCTTCACCTAAACTTTTTTCAAATGCTGCATTAAAGTTATCTCTTATTTTCTTTTCAACTTCATCTGTTACTTCTGGATTATCTTGTAAATATTTTTTTACATTTTCTCTACCTTGTCCAATTCTTTCACCTTTATAACTAAACCACGAACCTGATTTTTCTATTATATCTAGGTTTACAGCTATATCTAAAATATTTCCTTCTTTTGAAATACCTTTACCATAAATAATATCAAATTCAGCCTCTCTAAATGGTGGTGCAACTTTATTTTTTACAACTTTTACTCTTGCTCTATTTCCTATAACTTCTCCATCTTGCTTAATATTTTCTATTTTTCTTATATCTAATCTTACAGAAGCATAGTATTTAAGAGCTCTACCACCTGCTGTAGTTTCTGGATTTCCAAACATTACTCCAACTTTTTCTCTTAATTGGTTAATGAATACTACTACTGCTTTTGATTTATTTATAACACCTGCCAATTTTCTTAAAGCTTGTGACATAAGTCTTGCTTGTAAACCAACATGTGCATCTCCCATATCTCCATCGATTTCTGCCTTTGGAACTAAAGCTGCAACTGAGTCTACAACAATTATATCTATTGCACCACTTCTTACTAGTGCTTCTGTTATTTCTAATGCTTGCTCACCAGTATCTGGTTGAGAAACAATTAAATTATCTATATCTACTCCTAAGTGTTTTGAATATACAGGGTCTAATGCATGCTCTGCATCTATAAAAGCTGCCTCTCCACCTAACTTTTGTGCCTCTGCTATCATGTGTAATGCAAGTGTAGTTTTACCAGAAGACTCTGGTCCATATATTTCTACTATTCTTCCTCTAGGAATTCCACCTATTCCTAAAGCTATATCTAGACTTAGTGCACCTGTTGGAATTGCTTCTACCTCCATTGCGCCAAAGTCTCCTAATTTCATAACTGAGCCTTTACCAAATTGTTTTTCTATTTGTCCTAGTGCTGCCTCTAATGCTTTTATTTTTTCTGGATTTTGATTATTCATTTAAATTTCCTTGTATAATATAATAAAGTTTAAAAATTTTATATTATACTTACCTTTCTCCATTAATTATTTTTATTTAGTTTAGGTTTAATGGTACCTTTATTTTTATTACTGTTAAGAAAAAATTTTTTAATTTAACATTTTCCTTACTTGCTTTTTAAAACAACTGTTTGTATTATATCGTATTTTTAAAATTTGTCAAGAACTTTTTTTAATTTTGTTATTATTTTAACTTCCATAAACTTTACAAGTTGAATAAGCCTTATTTTGACTAGGTTAGAGTAGGCTTATAAAAAGTATGAAAATATGGAATGGAGAGTACTTTGAATTATAAATTCTTAAATAATTTTATGGAAAGAGTTCATCTCTGATGGAAGGGTGCCATATCAAAAAAACTTTAAACTCCTTATTGCCTATACCAATTTTCAAAATTATGATATACACTATAATTATTTGGTGTAACCTCACCAGTTAGCCTTATGCTATATACTACTTGCTCCTTGTTTCTATATAAGCAAATATATGGCATCTCATCTTCGTATATTTCAATTATTCTGTTGTATTTTTCTGTTAACATTTCTTTGTCGGAAATGTTTTTTATGTCATTCAATATGCTAGTCATCTCTTCGTTTTCGTAATTAGCTATATTATCCTTGCCGAAGAAGTACGTTAAATCTGGGCTATACCCGTTATTTACACCAGTAATAATCATATCATAGTTTTTGTTTTCTAAATACTTCTTATATGATGAATTGGACACTCTATATAAATATACATTTATTCCAAAATCTTCTAATTGCTCCTCTATCAGTTCTGCTACCTTCACTCTGGTCTCATTACTGTTATCTACGATTAAATTGATGTTTAAATACTGTGTTCTATAATTTTCTGTTTTTCTCCAAGAGCCATATCTATATTCCCAGCCAGCATCCTCTAAAATTTCTTTTGCTTTATCCTTTGAGTAGCTAGATTTACTTTCTTTAGAATCCAAATAGCTTCCATAATCTATTGGAAATGAAGATACATAATAGTTATTACTAAAAACTGATGAATTTATTTTATTTTTATCTATCGCATAATTTATAGCTTGTCTTACTTCTTTATTAGCAAGTACTCCTTCTTCGCAATTAATACTTATAAAATCTAGTTCTCTGCCTTTATATTCGCTAGTTACAAAACCAATGGTTCCTATATAGTCTTCCACATTTGTATTAGAAGTACACACTAAATCAATATTACCTATTTTTAGGCTATTATATGCATCTCCCATTGTGTCAAAATAAGTAATTATTATTTTATCGATTTTTCTTTCTACGTTGTCTGCATCTCTCCAATTTTCATTTTGTTCGAGTTCCATTCCTTCTGCTGTAGCAGAAGTTACTTTATACAT
>CALXVA010000113.1 GCA_944391835.1 uncultured Clostridia bacterium
TATTTTGATTTTCTGATTGTTTTATTTTTGGTTTGTAATCTTTTGGCTTTTTTGCCATAAATATTTTATCATTTTTTTTTCGATTTTTCAATATATATTAGTAATTATAGTTTTGAAAGGTTACTGTATAATGGTTTTGTGGAATAGTAAAACCATTACCTAGTAACTTTGAAAGGATGGTTTTTAATGAAAAAAGTTTTATTTAAAGGTTGTGGTACTGCCATAGTTACTCCTTTTTCTAGTGATGGTGTTAATTTTGAAGAACTTAGAAAACTAATTGAATTTCAAATTTTAGAAGGTATTGATAGTTTGATTATTTGTGGTACTACAGGTGAATCTTCTACTATGAGTTTAGAAGAAAAAAAGTCTGTTATTGACTTTAGCGTAAAAATTGCTAATGGTAGGGTGCCAATTATTGCAGGTACTGGTGGTAACAATACAGCTGAATCTATAAAGCTTTCTAAATATGCTGAAAGTGTTGGTGCCGATGGACTTTTATTAGTTACTCCTTATTATAACAAAACCACTCAAGCTGGCCTCATTGCACACTTCTCTGAAATTGCAAAAAATGTTTCTCTTCCTATTATTTTATACAATGTTCCAAGTAGAACTGGACTTAATATTGAACCAGAAACTTGTTTAAAGCTTTCTAAAATTCAAAATATTGTTGCTATAAAGGAAGCCAGTCGGAAATATTTCTCAAGTTGCAAAGATTGCAAATCTATGCAAAGATGAACTCACAATTTATTCAGGAAACGATGACCAAATTGTACCAATACTTTCTTTGGGAGGTTTAGGAGTTATTTCTGTTTTATCAAATATATATCCTAAATTCGTACATGAACTTGTAATGGACTATCTAACTGGCAATTGGCAAAAAGCTACCGCATCACAAGTATATGCCATTCCTCTTATAAATGCTTTATTTAGCGAAGTAAATCCTATTCCTATAAAATATGCAGTAAATAAAATAGGCTTCGATTGTGGCAAACCACGATTACCTCTCGTTGAGCTATCTGATGTAGGAAAAGAAAAGATTGACTTTCTTATGAAAAATTGGATTTAGGGATTTACTAATAAATTTAGACATAGTTTCTAGTACCTTTAGAAAAAAGTATTTCGAATATGTCGGTCCAGCTACTTTTTCGAAGAAATTCTAAATCGATTTTATGGCACCCTTCCATCAAAGATGAACTCTTTCCATAAAATCAATTAAGAATTTCTATACTCAAAGTACTCTCCATTCCATATTCTTATACTTTTTTCTAAAGGTACTAGAAACTATGTTATTTGCAATATAGTAAACGACTATTTCCAATTTCTTAAATATTTATTAAATCAGTTCACTTTATTAGCTAAAAATGCTATAATATATAGTATAAGAAAAAATGCAAATTATACATCTGACAAAACCTAATAATAAATATTATAGGAGTAATAAAATATGAAGTTTAATTTAATTAAGAAGAAAAGTAATATAATAAATGATGAAGAAGATATATATACAGACATTGGCCATAACATTGATTCATATATTGATGATAATCATGTCTATGGCTCAATTGGTAAACGAGAGCATTTAGCTGAGTTCTTTAGTATTATTAAGGAGCTTATTGCCAATGATACAGTTAAGCAAATGAAGAATTACAGGCAACATTGTAACACTTCTTGTTATAAACATTGTATGCAAGTAGCATATTTTACATATATAACATGTAAAAAGTTAAAACTCGATTATGTATCTGCAACACGTGGTGCTATGCTACATGATTTATTCCTATATGATTGGCGAAAAAAATATAGAAACATCGATATATCAGGTCTCCATGCTTTTATCCATCCCAGAATAGCTTTAAAAAATGCAAGCGAAATATTTGATTTAAATGATATTGAGAAAGATGTTATTGTAAAGCATATGTGGCCGGTTACACTAAGTTTTCCAAAGTATAGAGAATCGTACATAGTAACAATAATGGATAAATATAGTGCTTGTTTAGAAACATATTTATATTTAATACATAAATTGCAAACCAAAAGTTTTTACAGATATGCATATATTTTCTTAAGTATGGTATTTTTAGAAAACTTTTAGAATATAATTTATATATAGAAAAAGGTATAACAATAGTTATATCTTTTATTTTTGACCTGTTAAAAACATTTTTATATGTAAACTTATTTTTATAAATATAATTTTTATAGTTTAGAGGTATATGTATGATAAATTTATTATTAAGTGGTGCTAAAGGAAATATGGGAAAAGCACTTTGTGAGAACATAAAAAATTCTACTAATTTTAGTTTGTTGTATGGCATAGATAAAGACAATGCAGATTTATATAATAGAATAACTCTGAAGCCAGATGTGATAATTGACTTTTCTACTCCTCAAGCTACTTTTCTTGCTTTAGATTATGCTATAAAAAATTTAGTTCCAATAGTAATTGCTACTACTGGTTTTAGCTCTGAAGAAGAGTCTAAAATAAAGGAATTTTCAGAAGCAATTCCTATTTTTAAGTCTTCTAATATGGCTTATGGTATAAATATTTTTTCTAATATTGTATCTGAACTTGCTAAAAAACTTAATAATGTAGATATCGAAATAATAGAAAAGCATCACAGAAATAAAGCCGATTCACCTAGTGGCACTGCTCTTATGATAGCTGATAATATAAATAAAGTTTGTAATAATAAATATTCTTATGTGTTTTCAAGAAGAGTTTCTAGTAATAAATATGAAAATTCTGTCACTAGTAATACCTCTAATACTTTTATTACTAAGGACTCTAGTGATTTAAAGAAATCTAATAATCACTCAAAATCATATAACGAAATTGGATTTTCTTGTATTAGAGGTGGTTCATTAGTGGGCGAGCATACTGTTTTATTTATTGGCGAGAATGAATCTTATGAGTTAACTCATACTGCTTATTCCAGAAATATATATGTAGAAGGTGCTTTGAGAGCTGCTGAGTTTATAGTTACCAAAAAGAATGGATTGTTTTGTATGGCAAATTTATGATTACTATTTTATTATACTTTTCACTATTTTTAACTCAGGATTTTCAAAAAAAATAAGCCAATGGCATTTACCACTGGTTTATTTTTTTTGATTTATTTTTTACTATTTATTAGCTGTTTCCTCTACTGGATAAACGCTAACTTGTTTTTTGTCTCTTCCTAATCTTTCGAATTTAACTTTTCCAGTTACTTTAGCATATAAAGTATCATCGCTTCCGATACCTACGTTTGTTCCTGGATGGAATTTAGTGCCTCTTTGTCTTACTAATATATTTCCAGCTGGAACTATTTGTCCATCTGCTCTTTTAAGACCTAAACGTTTTGATTCACTATCTCTACCGTTCTTAACACTACCTTGACCTTTTTTATGAGCCATTTATCTCAACTCCCTTCGGTTTTTGAATTTATAATTCTCATTTTATAAGCTTTCATAATATACAGTATTACTCACTTTTTTTCAACTAAATACTATTAAAATATTTTTCAATAGTTAAAATTTAATCTTGATAATTTTAAAAATTATTCTTTAACAGTTTCTTTTTTAGTTGTTGTAGCTGTTTTCTTCTCTGCTTTTGGTGCAGTTTTTGTTTCAGCTTTTGATTCTGTCTTAGTTTCAGCTTTTTCAGCAGCTGTTTTTATTTTTGTTATTTCAACCTTTGTATATGGTTGTCTATGTCCTTGAGTTCTTCTGTAGTTCTTTTTAGCTTTGTATTTATACACTAAAATTTTCTCTCCTTTTCCGTGAGAAACTACCTTTCCCTCAACTTTAACACCTTTTACATAAGGAGCTCCAACTTCTACTTTTTTGTCATCAGATACTAAAACTACATTATCAAATGTAACTTTCTTACCTTCTTCAACATCTAATTTTTCGAAGAATACTACATCTCCTTCTGCTACTTTGTATTGCTTTCCACAGCTTTC
>CALXVA010000114.1 GCA_944391835.1 uncultured Clostridia bacterium
TATCTCCAACTTTTATTTTTTGCCTTTTTTCATCATATAGTCTAAATTCTATTGTCTTTGTTCCATTTTTTATTCTGTCAAATGGGCTTTCGTTTAATTTCATTTTGTGCAACATATATCTTTCTCCTTTTTTAAGTTTATTTGTCTTGCAATTTTTCATAGCTATATTTCAAAATCATCTCATACCTCATACTAACAATTTTCTTATAAAATTCTTTTCTAATTGATGAAATAAAGGGAGTTTCATCAATAACACTATTTATTTTTTCCATACTAATTCTTTGAACTATCCTAATTAGTGCATTATTGCAATCTTCGTTTTCTAGGCTACTTATATATTCAAAATAGTTAATCTTCTTATCATTTATCTTTAGTGCAGATGTTGGAAATACAAATATTCTAGCATCCATTTCTGCTTCGTCATTTATTATTTGAGCAATTCTTTCATCTGTTAATTGAGGATATAAACAAGATGCACAATCGTAAATAGGAGCTATTTCTATTTTCTTTAAATTTTCGTTTATTAAGAAACCCCAGTTTCCATTATGTCTATCAAAGTTTCCAACTAAGCAATCAGCTATAAACATATCCCAAAAGAATTCTTTTAAATCTTTTGCATCATATATTTGTTGTTCTTCTATTGTTTCTATAACTTCCTCAAGTTCTGTACCATAACCATTTTTAGAAGTTTCTATTTGACTGTTTTTTAGTTCAGCAAATTGCTTTAATACAGTCCCCTCCGATGTAAAATCCTTGCAAGCTACTACGACTTTTTCTACATCATTTAGATAGTATAATCCTAAAATTGTTTCTTGCACTTTTAGTCCTAAAGTTTTTATTATATTACAAGCTACATATTCTGATATACAATTATTTGAATATCCATATTCAGATATTCCTTCATTTATTCCTGGAAATTTTAGCATATAATCTGTATCATTATACTTGATACATATTTTTCCTCCATTTTTTCCACCATAATACTTAAATTTATTTATTTCGCAATTTGTAAAATCTATCATACAAATACCATACCTCTCTTGTTCAAAATCATAATTCTTTTTTACACTATAGTAACTTTAAATTAGTCCTCCATAGATATATTTCTTATAAAAATAATCACATTGTTCTTCTGTTATATCACCATCAACAAATGCACTATTTACTGAACCTTGTAATTCGTTAATTAAACAATCTAAATAACTTACTTTATTCTTTATTCCTTCTTTTAATCTTTTTAAATCTTCTTCTAAATATTTTGGAAGACATTTTTCTAAAATTTCTTCATCATAGTTCTTATTCATATACTATCTCCATTATTTTTTTATTTTCTCTTTCAAATTATATTATGATTTTTATTATTACTTCTATTCCACACTATGCGTTGTAACATTATTACCAATTTCATTTTCTCTTGTTACAGCCTTTTCGCCCTCTACGCCGTTTTCCATATACACAATCACGTCTTCTACTACGTTATTTCCTGTTTGCACAATTACATCATCTGCAGTACTAACATTATCGTCTTCATCAAACTCTTCGTCAGACCTATTGCCCTCTGCATCAACATAAACAATTTTATAGCCCTCATAGTTGTCTAAAATATAATTTACAAATTCTTGTACCTTATCTTTTCCTATATAAAATGTTTTGCCTGTATCCAATATGTTTGTTTCCAAATACCCATTTTCTGTTACACTGCAACTAATATTTTTGTATCCTAGTATAGGAATGTCCACACTTACGCTCATTACAGTATCGCCATACCAAGAGCTATCATTATGTACGTTTTCTACAGATGTATTTGAAAATAGCATTTTCCAAATTGTTTCATCATCTACTTCTGGAAATTCAATATTATCATAATGTGTGTTTCCCTCTTCATCTGTATATACATCATCATACCAAATTGAGCCAAATGATATTATCTCTTTTAGATTTAGGTCTTCTATAAATTCGCCTAATGTCTCTGGTCTATAATAAGAATTTACATATGAGTAATATTCATTTGTGCCATCAAGCTGTATAGCAATTGCACATTCTTTAGATATGTTCTTTATTGTATATATTGTTCCATTCTTTGTGTAAGTATTTTTACTATACTCGTCATAACCCGAAAGTGTTGCAATGCCAAGATTTTCTCCTAACATTTCTTCAGGTACTTTTCCTTGCCAGCAGTCATAGTTTGATTCATTATATCTCACATTTGAAAATTGCTGGTAAATTGTTAATTCTTCCCACCTTGGTATTACAGCTATATCTGTTGCATCAGTTATTTTTTCTGTTAAACTATTAACATATATTTCTTTGGTTTTCCAACGGCTTTCTTTGCCATCTTGTGATTTTTCATTATTTAAAAATATAACACTTAAAACTGCTATAATTATCAATATAACTAACACTAATATTATTATTCCTACTTTTTTCTTCATATACATCACCCTTTTTTATCTATAATTTTTTTTAATTTATTATTTCTATAAAATGCGAAGCCCTACTTTGAACCATATATTCCAAGCACTTTAATCTTTTAGCAGGTAAGTTATAGTTTATATCTTTGTCGAATTTAAAATTTAATAATCTTCTTAATTTATCTTTATGTGTTTTATTGCAAAATCTTTTTACTATTTCATCATAGCTTACTCCATAATATGAAATATTTAATTCATTTTTCTCAATGTACTTTTTAAATTCTTCAAAATCATCAAATATATTAGGCATTGATTTAGCTAATAAACTTTCACCATTGTCAAAAATTGGTGCAAAG
Organism: uncultured Clostridia bacterium; assembly: GCA_944391835.1. Taxonomy (GTDB): domain Bacteria; phylum Bacillota; class Clostridia; order TANB77; family CAG-508; genus CALXVA01. The sequence continues at coordinate 2,768 of CALXVA010000114.1, forward strand.
TCTGTAAATTCTCCTGTTTTGTTGTTTCTTAATAAGCCAAAGTTACCAAAATGCCTATCCGGATTTATGCATATTGCATCAAATAATAGCATATCATAAAATTTGTTCTCAAAACCTAATTCTTTTATATATTCATCCACATTATTCAAGCCACCATAAGTAACTATGTCTCCTATTTGTACATATGATTGATTTTTACTAGTAAATATTTCACAAGCAGATGTAATCATATTTTTCCATAGATGTAATTTATAATCAATATGGTCAATTTTCATTTTGTTAGCAATTTGACTTGCATAAAATTCACTATATGGTTCAAACCCAGTATTGGCAAAATGGTATGATTGAGTACTGCCTTTATATAAATATATTTTATTTTCAATTCTTCTCCAAGCTTTTGGAAGCATTCCGTTGGTAGTAAATTCAGGTGAAGTTACTAATTCTCTTCTCTTTGAAGAATAACCTGTAAAAGCAACTAAAGATAAAACTTTAGAAAATTCATTATCATATAAATTATAATCCTTAAATTTTAACGTAGAGTCTTGTACAATCCAGTAGCAATCAGTTAGAGATAAGCCCTTGCTTACATCAATAATAGCTTTTCTGTCATTGATGTTTAAACCTGCCGTTTCTAATATAGTCTGAACAAATGCTCTGTTTTTAGGTATAATTCTTGCTTGAATAAATTCTTCTATACTTTTTTCATTTATTTCGTTTTGCAAAACTATTGGAAATATTTTTCTATTATTACTTAGTATTTTTATATTTGAAATATTTAATCCAAAATCATTACGCATATCAAATGAAACTAGATTTTCATCAAATAATTTTAAATAATACATATTTTTAATCCTATGATTTAAATAAATTGATAAACCATATTTTCCTTTCCTTTACATATTTATCTTTACTCGTAATTTTATGTTTTTATTCTATCATAGACGAATTGTAATATCAATACATCATAATAATCTGTTTTTTCTTTTTTACTTATATAGTAACATTTTTCGCAAAAAGGTTAACAGAGAAAGTAAAAAAGTTGTAATACGAAAGTTAAAATTATTAAACCTTTCTTATTACAACCTTTTAT
>CALXVA010000115.1 GCA_944391835.1 uncultured Clostridia bacterium
TTTGTTGGTATTGATGCAGGTTCTACAACAACAAAATTAACACTAATAGATAATGGGGGAAGACTTTTGTATTCTCTTTATGGAAGTAATGAAGGAAATCCACTTCAAAGTGTTATAAAAATGCTAAAACAATTATATTCTGTGCTTCCAGAAAAGGCTATAATCAGATATAGTGGTGTTACAGGATATGGTGAAAAATTAATTCAAACTGCATTAAATGTAGATTTAAATGAAATTGAAACAATTGCACACTATACAGCTGCTAAAAAGTTTATGCCAAATGTTACAAGTATTGTAGACATTGGTGGCCAAGATATGAAATACATAAAAATGAAAAATGGTGCAATAGATAATATTATGCTTAATGAAGCTTGTTCTTCTGGTTGTGGCTCTTTTATTGAAACATTTGCTAAAAGCTTAAATTTATCAATTGAAGAATTTGTAAAAGCTGCAATAGAAGCAAGAAGACCTGTTGACTTGGGTTCAAGATGTACTGTATTTATGAACTCAAAAATTAAACAAGCTCAAAAAGAAGGCTATTCTGTAGGAGATATTTCTGCTGGACTTTCATATTCCGTAATTAAAAATGCTATTCAAAAGGTTATGAAAGTAAGAGATGTTAAAAAGCTTGGTGCACACATAGTTGTACAAGGAGGAACTTTCTATAATGACGCTGTTTTAAGAGCATTTGAATTAATAGTAGGAAGAAATGTTGTAAGACCAGATATTGCAGGATTAATGGGGGCTTACGGTGTTGCATTACTTGCTAAAGAGCAATATGAAGCCAATTTAGATATGGAATATAGAACACATCTTACTAAATTAGAAGATTTAGATAAATTAAAAATAGAAACATCACATGTACGTTGTAATAAGTGCGAAAATCACTGTTTACTTACAATAAATAAATTTAGTAATGGTGCAAGACATATTTCAGGTAATCGTTGTGAAAAAGGTGCTGGAATTGTTGGAGAGAAAACAGAACTTCCAAACCTTGTAAAATATAAATATGAAAGAATATTTGGCTATACTCCACTAGAAGAAAAAGATGCCCCAAGAGGAACAATAGGAATACCTAGAGTTCTTAATATGTATGAAGATTATCCTTTTTGGTTTACTTTTTTAACCAATTTAGGATTTAGAGTAATACTTTCTGAAAAGAGTAACAGAAAAACATATGAAAAAGGTATGGAATCAATGCCATCAGAATCTGTATGTTTCCCTGCTAAATTATCACACGGACATATTATAGGATTAATTAATCAAGGTATTAAAACGATCTTTTATCCTTGTATGCCATATTCAAGAAAAGAATATGAAAAAGCTGATAATCACTATAACTGCCCTATCGTAATATCATATTCAGAAGTACTAAAGAATAATGTTGAAGAAATAAAAGAAAAGAATATAAAATTCTTAAACCCATTCTTACCATTTGACGCTAAGAATTTGGCAAAAACAATACTAGAATTACCTGAATTTGCAGAATATAATTTTACTAAAAAAGAATTATTAAATGCTGCAGAAGAAGCTGAAAAAGAATATCAAAAATGCAAAGATGATATTCGCAAAAAAGGTCAAGAAACAGTTGAATACATAGAAAAAAATAATTTAAGAGGAATTGTGCTAGCCGGACGTCCATATCACGTAGACCCAGAAGTAAACCATGGTATAGACACACTAATTACAAGTTTAGGATTATGTGTACTTACTGAAGACAGTATTTCTAACCAGACAGAAGTAAAAAGACCTATAAGAGTTGTTGACCAATGGGTATTCCATGCAAGACTTTATGCTGCAGCAGACTATGTAGGAAAACATGATAACTTAGAATTAGTACAATTAAATTCATTTGGTTGTGGTGTAGACGCAGTTACAACAGATCAAGTAGAAGAAATATTAACAAGTTATGGAAAAATGTATACACTAATAAAGATAGACGAAATAAATAACCTAGGTGCTGTAAGAATTCGTATTCGTTCTCTACTTGCTAGTATGAATAAACGTTTAGCAAATAAAGAAGAATTAAAAGGCGACGGAAATTACGAAGTAAATAAAAAGATATTTACAAAAGACATGAAGAGCGATTATACAATATTAATCCCTCAAATGGCACCAATTCACTTTGAATTACTAGAAGCAGCAGTTCGTCAGTCTGGATATAAGGTAGAATTATTACGTGATTGCACAGACCATACAGTAGAAACAGGATTAAAATACGTAAATAATGATGCATGTTATCCATCAATATTAGTTACAGGACAAATGATAGAAGCTCTACAGTCAGGAAAATATGACTTAAATAAAACAGCTTTAATCATGTCTCAAACAGGTGGTGGATGTAGAGCAACAAATTACATAGGATTTATTCGTAAAGCATTGAAAGATGCAGGATTTGAAAACATTCCAGTAATTTCATTTAATGTTGTTGGAATGGAAAAAATGCCTGGATTTAAAATAACTTTACCTTTATTAGAAAGACTATTAAAAATGGTAGTATATGCAGATTTATTACAAAAGATGCTTACCAAAAATAGAGCTTATGAAGTAAAAAAAGGCGAAACACAGAAGCTATTTGATGAGTGGATGGAAAAATGTAAAAAACTACTCGAAAAATCTACAATGAAAGAATTTAAACAAAGTATATATGATATGGTAAATGACTTTGAAAAAATTGAACTTGATACATCTGTAGAAAAGCCTAAAGTAGGTATTGTTGGTGAAGTATTAATAAAATACCACCCATTTGGAAATAACTTTATTGCGAATAAATTAGAAGAAGAAGGCGCTGAAGTAGTATTACCAGACTTTATGGGATTTGTTAAATTTATAGCTACACATAAAATTACATTTAATCAGTTAATTAAAACAGATAAAATGAAAGCCAAATTATTTAAAACTGCAATAAAACTAATAGATATATTAGAAAAAGATTCTAAAATAGCATTAGGAAATTCAAAAAAAGGATACTTACCACCTGCAAACATTTGGGAGTTAGAAGATAAAGTAAAAGATATTTTATCAATAGGAAACCAAACTGGCGAAGGATGGTTCCTTACTGCAGAGATGATAGAATACATAGAAAATGGTATACCAAATATAGCTTGTGTACAACCATTTGCTTGCTTACCAAATCATGTTGTTGGAAAAGGTGTAATTAAGACCATTAGAAGCAAATTTCCTGAAGCCAATATTTCTGCAATAGATTATGATCCGGGTGCAAGTGAAGCAAACCAAACAAATAGAATAAAATTACTTATGACAGTTGCTAAAGATAACTTAAAAAAGCAACAAAAAGAAAGAAAAGCAATAGAAAAAGAAAATATAAGCTTAAAAGAACTTAAATCAACTGAAATAAAAATAAAAAATAATAAATAAATAGACTATCGTAAAAGTTGTGTAAATCGGATTTCCTTCCGATTGATAACTTGAAAAAATTTAATATTTTTATAACTAAATTTATTTTAATAATATTTTTCTAAAAATCAACCTTTTAGAAAAAGTTGTGTAAATTTAATAGAGCTTAAGAAATTTTCTTCTTAAGCCTATTATTTTTAGATTTTTAAATTATATATTTTAATTCTAAATTAATATTAGAATAAATTTTATTTACATTTTTACATACATTTTTCTTTTTTATTT
>CALXVA010000116.1 GCA_944391835.1 uncultured Clostridia bacterium
AGAAAATTATATAACATATGCTACATATAAAAAATACATTGAGAGATATAAAATAAACAATTTTGAAGAAACTGAAAACTTAATAGAAAAACAACGTATGATTAAAGATGATGAGGAAATAATGCTAATAGAAAAGGCTTGCTATATTACAGATCAATGCTTTAGTCACCTTTGCAACTATATAAAAATCGGAATGACAGAAAAAGAAATTTCATATGAAATTGAAAAATTTTTTAGAGAAAATGGAGCAGATGGCTTAGCCTTTGAAACCATTGTAGCATCAGGTAAAAACTCATCTAAGCCACATGCAGTTCCTACAGATAAGAAAATAGAAGCAGGAGATGCAATAACAATAGATATGGGGTGCAAATACAAAGGATATTGCTCAGATATGACAAGAACAATATTTGCAGGATATGTACCAGTTCAAGCTCAAAAAGTTTATGATTTAGTTTTAAAAAATGAATTACAAACATTAAAAGAATATAAAGAAGGTGCTAGTATTAGAATGGCATCAAAAATGGTAGAAAATGACTTTAAGTTAAATGGCTATGATTTATTACATAGCTTAGGACATGGCGTAGGATTAGACATTCACGAAATGCCATTTATAAATAGTAAAAATGATAGCACTTTTAAAGCAAATATGGTGGTAACAAATGAGCCGGGAATATATATACCAGGAGCATTTGGAGTAAGAATAGAAGATACAGTGCTAATTACAAAATCTGGATGTATAAATTTAACAAAATCGGATAAAAATTATATAGTAGTAGATAAATAATTTGAAACTATATTGGTATAAAGTGGGTTTATATATTTTTTATTTTTATTTACGACCCCAAACATCGCACAAACTGTATTAACTCACTAAAGTTCGTTAAACATTTTGTAAGCTTGTTGGTCCCCACCTTAAGTCTTCAATAAAAAGAAAAAATATATAAACCCACTTATAAACAATAAAAATAAGTAAATAAAATACTTGATTTTACTAGTAATATATGGTAAAATATTGAATGTTAAAAATTATGTTAATTTGAAAGGGGTAATATATATGGCAGAAGTATATATGGCAGGAGATTTTAGAAACGGAACAACATTTGAAATGGATGGAAACGTATTTAAGGTAGTTGAATTTCAACACGTAAAACCAGGAAAAGGAGCAGCATTTGTTAGAACAAAATTAAAAAATGTAATTACAGGAGCAGTTTTAGAAAAAACATTTAACCCATCAGAAAAATATCCAGGAGCAGAAATAGAAAAAAGAGATATGCAATATTTATACAATGATGGTGGGTTATATTATTTTATGGATAACGATACATATGAGCAAATACCACTTAATGCAGAACAAATTGGAGATGGCTTAAAATTCTTAAAAGAAAATATGAACGTAAAAATATTATCATTTAAGGGAAACGTATTTTCAGTTGAGCCACCAATGTTCGTAGAATTAGAAGTTACATATACAGAGCCAGGATTTGCTGGAAACACAACTACAACATCAGGAAAACCAGCTACATTAGAAAACGGATACAAGCTTACAGTACCTTTATTTGTAAATATCGGTGATGTTATAAGAATAGATACAAGAACTGGCGAATATATGGAAAGAGTATAGGAAGGAAGCTAGAAAATATGTCTGATATAAAAGGTAAATACAAGAAAATATTAGAGGATTTGGAAAACAATATTAAGAATCCAGAAGATTTAATCTATACCAAGGAAAAGGTTATAGAACTAACTACTATCTTTATGGATATAATAGATAGATTAACAGTTCTTACCGATGCACGTATAAAAGAAATAGAAGAAAGGCAAGAAGAAATAAATTCTAAAATAGAAAGCGTTCAATCAATGGTGGATGAAATTGAAGGAGACATTTATGAGGATGAAGATTCTTATGAATTTGAAATTGTTTGCCCATACTGTAATTATGAATTTACCACTGATATAGCAGATGAAGAAAAAGATGAAATAAAATGTCCTAAATGCAATAACATTATTGAATTAGATTGGAACCAAGAAGAAGAAAGTGCTTGTGATGGAAATTGTTCACATTGCTATGGCGAAGTAGCAGAAGACGAACAAGAATATACAAGCAAGAGCAACGATGATGACAAAGACAATAAAAATGAAGATGAAGATATGTAGTAAGAAGAAGCTCTGTATAGGGGCTTTTTTTATTGCATATTTTACTTAAATAAGCTTAAAGGGTCTATGTATTCTCCATCTACTCTAACACCAAAATGCAAATGAGGTCCAGTTGTTGCACCATTTGTAGGGTTACCGTTTTCATCAAAATATTGGTTACCTTTAACACCATAAACATTTTTAGGACCAACATATCCTATAATTTGACCTTGCGTCACAAAATCTCCAACCTTAACAATATAATTAGGGGAAACGTGGCAATAAGTAAATTTTATATTGCCAGAAGTTAAAGTTATAGTATAACCACCACCACCTAAGAAACTGGCAAAAGTAATCTTTCCAGAAGTTATAGCAATAAGTTTAGAGCCTTCTGGAGCACCAATATCTAAGCCAGAATGATATGATGAAGCTCCGAGCAGTTGGGGAATTTCTGTAACCAAAATATGAAGTTATACTGTTATACCCTGGAATAGGCCAAGCATATCCAGATGCACTTATATCTAAAATAATAGATTCTGAACTAGAATATGAAGCAAATTCGTCAGGAAACATAGGTATAAAAAACACAGAAATAAACACACATAACAAAATAATAAAAATTATTAAATTTCTAAAAGAAATAAAAAAACTATTAGACATAATACGAACTCCTTTAATATAAAACAAAATAGCAATTTAGCAAAGTAAAAATAGTGTGAATATAAGCCATTTGGTTATCTAATAGCCCCCGAAACTATATTTAATCTATTTTAATATCTTTATTAGAAGACTTAAAAGCAAAAAACTTGCTTATAAAGAAATTTAAAACAATAACAATAACTGTAATTAAGCATTTGCTTACAATAGTAGGAATAGGAAGGTACTTAAACATTAAAGAACCTCCAAATGACTCTATAAACATAGTAAGAAGTCTTCCTAAAATAAACTTACAAAATTCAATAAATTTTTCACTAAAACCTTGTGCTTCAGAATGAAAAACTAAATCTTTATTTGTAAAGTAAGCAACCAAAACAGCTAAAACAATAGCAATGTTGTTTGCCAAATTTTCATCAATATGCATAAATTCTGTCATTACATAAAATGAACCAATATTAACAATAGTAGTTAATACACCAAAAACAACATATAAAATTACTTCTTTAGTTAAAAACTTCGCAACAAACTTGTTAGACAAAATCTTTGTAATAAATTTGTTCTTTGATTTTTTATTAGAAGTTTCAACTATAGAAGGAACATTACTTGCAACATCATTTATATTTTCTTGTTTAATTGCTTCTTTATTTTTACGTTTCATAATAACACCTTTTAAATAAATATAAAATTAACTGTATAAAAAGTTTATATACCATAAAGAAAAAAATAAAAAAAAAAAAAAAATGTACAATTCTTAAAAATTGTACATCAATGGTTT
>CALXVA010000117.1 GCA_944391835.1 uncultured Clostridia bacterium
ACAGGTGAGCTTATGACAATGTTTACATATTCTATCCAAATCCTATCAAGCTTAATGATGCTTTCTATGGTAATGGTTATGATTGCAATTTCAAAATCATCTGCAGAAAGAATTGTAGAGGTACTAGACACACAATCAGATATACATGATCCTAAGAAACCTATTATGGAAGTAAAAGATGGAAGCATTGAATTTAGAAATGTAAGCTTTAGTTATGTAAAAGACAAGAAAAAAGAATGCTTGAAAAATATTAACCTAAAAATAAAATCTGGAGAAACCATAGGAATAATAGGTGGAACAGGTAGTGGAAAATCAAGTTTAGTAAACTTAATTCCAAGGTTATATGATGTAACAGAGGGAGAACTTTGGGTAGGTGGAAAAAATGTAAAAAAATATCACCTAGACTCACTTAGAAACCAAGTTTCTTGTGTGCTTCAAAAAAATGTGCTATTCTCTGGAACTATTACTGAAAACATCAAATGGGGAGACGAAAACGCCACAGAAGACGATGTTATAAGAGTTTGCAAACTAGCACAAGCTGACGAATTTGTATCTCAATTCCCAGATGGATATAACACATACATCGAAGAGGGTGGAACAAACGTATCTGGTGGACAAAAACAAAGATTATGTATTGCTAGAGCGCTTTTAAAGCATCCAAAAATCTTAATACTAGATGACTCTACAAGTGCAGTAGACACAAAAACAGATAGCCTAATTAGAAAAGCATTTAGAGAAGAAATACCAGACACAACTAAAATAATTATTGCACAAAGAATTTCATCAGTAGAAGATTGTGACAAGATAATTGTTATGGATAAAGGAAGAATTGATGGAATTGGCACACACGAAGAACTTTTAAAGAAAAATAAAATATATAAAGAAGTATATGATTCTCAAACGAAAGGAGGAAATGCAGATGAAAAATAAAATACAAATAAGAAAAGGTACTATAAAAAGATTATTAGGATACATAACAAAAAAGTATAAAAAACAATTTGCAGTAGTGCTAATTTGTATTATATTTAGTAGTATTGCACAAGTCGCAGGTTCATTATTTTTACAAATATTGATAGATGACTATATAACTCCTCTACTTGGAGAGCCAAACCCAGTATATACTGGATTACTTGGAGCTATAGGAATTATGGTAATTATATACATTGTTGGTATGTTAACCTCATACTTATATAACAGACTAATGGCAGTAGTAGCACAAGGTGTACTTAAAGACATAAGAGACGAAATGTTTGATAAAATGGAAGCACTTCCAATTAGATATTTTGACACACATACACACGGCGACATTATGAGTCATTATACAAACGATACAGATACATTAAGACAAATGATTTCACAAAGTTTGCCATTTTGTATTCAATCTGTTATAAGTATAGTTGCAATATTGTGCTCAATGATTTATTTAAGCCCAATATTAACGATATTTGTACTAGTATTTTCAGCTTTAACAATTATAATAACTAGAATAGTTGGAGCAAAAAGCTCGAAAAACTTTATAAATCAACAAGCTTCTTTAGGAAAAGTAAATGGATATATTGAAGAAATGCTAAACGGCCAAAAAGTTATAAAAGTATTTACACACGAGGAAAAAGCAAAAGAAGCATTTGACAAATTAAACGAACAATTAAACGAAGATATGTACAAAGCTCATAAATACTCAAACATAATGATGCCTATTGCTAATAACTTAGGAAATTTGCAATATGTGTTAATAGCAATAGTTGGAACAGTTTTAGCGTTAAATGGTAATTTAGTACTTTCTGTTGGTACTATAGTATCTTTCCTACAACTTACAAGAAACATAACTCAACCTGTAAACCAAGTAATGAACCAAATGAATGCTATAATAATGGCTCTAGCTGGTGCAGGAAGAATTTTTGAAATGATGGACGAAGAGCCAGAACAAGACAATGGATATGTAACATTAGTTAATGTAAAAAAAGAGGGAGACAAACTAGTAGAAGTAAAAGAAAGAACTGGAATGTGGGCTTGGAAACATCCACATCACGATGGTACACTAGACTATGTAGAACTTAAAGGACATATAGAACTTGACCATGTAGACTTTGGATATGTTCCAGAAAAAATTGTACTTCACGATATAAGTTTATATGCAAAACCAGGACAAAAAATAGCTTTTGTTGGAGCAACAGGTGCTGGAAAAACTACTATTACAAACTTAATAAACAGATTCTATGATATAGAAGATGGAAAAATTAGATATGACGGAATCAATATAAATAAAATTAAGAAAGCAGACTTAAGAAGGTCTTTAGGTATGGTTTTACAAGACACAAACCTATTTACTGGTACAATAAAGGAAAACATAAAATACGGTAAAGAAGATGCAACAGATGAAGAAGTTATAGCAGCAGCGAAACTTGCAAATGCACATGACTTTATAGAAAGATTACCAAAAGGATATGACACAAAACTTACAGGCAATGGTTCGGAATTATCTCAAGGACAAAGACAACTTCTATCTATAGCCAGAGTTGCAGTAAATAACCCACCAGTAATGATACTAGATGAAGCAACAAGCTCAATAGATACAAGAACAGAAAAAATAGTTCAAGATGGTATGGATAAACTAATGGAAGGTAGAACTGTTTTTGTAATAGCACATAGACTTTCAACTGTAAGAAATGCAAAAGCAATTATGGTTATGGACCACGGTAGAATAATTGAAAGAGGAGAACACGATTACTTAATTGGATTAAAAGGTATGTATTATCAATTATATACTGGTGCATTTGAGTTGGAGTAGAATTATATTACAAAAATATTACGACTATATTAAAAAAATGTTACAAGTTATGAAAATAATTGAAAAATAGAAATAAATAGTATAAAATAAAAATGTACTAAAAAGTAAAACAATAGTAGAAAAATAAAATTATAGTGCTTTGAAAAGAATAATAGAAAACAAAGGAGAAACAAAAAATGGCTGAAATCGTTGATACTGTAAGAGAGAGAGAGAGAGAGAGAGAGAGTTACAATCTAGTAAAAAGAGTAACCTTGATAAAAGAAGCTTAAAATATATATTATGTAAACAACACAAAAAGGATGGATTATATAGCAGTTGCTATATAGTCTGTCCTTTTTGTGCGTTATAAGCAGTAAAAATAGTTTAAGTTAGATTTTAAAATTTAAAAAAATATATAATTACAAAAGGGAGGAAAAGAAAGATGGAAAAGCTAAATTGCAAAGGCAAATTAGTAACTAAGCAAGAAAAAAAGAAAGAAATTGAAGTGATGTCAAAACAAATGAAACCTAACACACAAGTAAATAAAAAGAAAGTGGCAAGTGGAATAACTTTAATAGCACTAATAATAACTATAGTAATACTAATAATATTAGCCACAGTAACAATCAATGTAGCATTTGGAGATGGAGGACTAATACAAAGAGCGCAACAGGCTAAGAATTTAACAGAAGAGGCAACCTTAAAAGAACAGGAGACATTAAATGAAGTAATGAGTGAATATGCAAATATAATGGCAGAAGA
>CALXVA010000118.1 GCA_944391835.1 uncultured Clostridia bacterium
AACAATTACGAACGCTGTCATTTAGGCAAAAAAAGGCAAAAAACATTAAAAAAATTCATACACAAAATGCTTAAAAATGGCTTAAAATAGGCAAAATAAGCATATAAACCCGTGAAACCTTACAGCCCCAAAGGTTCAAAAGAAAAAAGTAGAACAAAAAAAGAAGGATTTTGTCGTTCCTTGAAGAATAATAGTAATAGTAGATGAAAGAACAGTCTACACATTCGTTCTTTATAGGAGGTAATTAAAATGAACAAATCTGAATTAATCGCAGCCGTAGCTGCTAAAACAGGAGAAACAAAAAAGAATGCTGAAGCTTCTTTAGATGCAGTAATAGAAGTTATAACAGAAGCTTTATCAAAAGGAGACAAAGTACAATTAGTAGGCTTTGGTTCTTTTGAAGTAAGAAAAAGAGCAGCTAGAAAAGGAAGAAACCCACAAACTAAAGAAGAAATCAAAATACCAGCAAGCAAAGCTCCAGTTTTCAAAGCAGGAAAAGCTTTAAAAGATGTTGTTAATAAAAAATAATTAAATGAGTTTTATATATCAATATGAATTCATATGAAAAATAGACTAGAAATAGTCTATTTTTTTCTACAAAAAATACAGGCTAGAAATTTGATTTCTAACCTGATATTATGGTGCCAACGAAGTAGTTATTTACAACTTTTTTGCTCTCTTGACGATTGATACAAATATCAATCAATTTACTAAATTATAGCACAATAAAAAATAAAATCAAGACTTTTTATTTTTAAGAAATAAATATAAATGGCAATAATGAATTTCCAGATTATAATTTGTTATATTTACTTTCTTGAATAATTTTTATTACTTCTGGTAATTTTTCTAAACCTATTTTCTTTCCCATATGTCCTATTCCAGAAATAAATACTGGTTTAGAATTAACAACAGAAGGATATTCTTCTAATATTTTAAATGGTACAATATGATCGTTATCACTATATATTGAATATTTTTCGTTTATCAAATTTATATTTTTACTTTTTTCTTCATCACTAATCCTTAAAGGTTTGATAACTTGGTTTAAAACATCTTTACCTTCAACATAAAATGGCTCTGCAAACCCAGCTAAACTTATATAAAGCCCTATATTAATATTATTTTTACAAATATATTTTATAAACATTGGGTTTCCAATAGAATGTGCAACTACAATTAAATTTTCATTCATTATATCTTTATACATATCAAATACTTTAAAATAAGTACTTATATTTATTTCTTCTCTAACGGGAAAATTTGGAATTATTACAGTATATTCTTGTGATTCTAATTCTTTTTCTATATAATAAAAAATTTTTGGTATTCCGTTAAACCCGTGAATTAACAATACATTTTTTCCTTTATTCATATTCTATACCTCACATCCTAAAATATAAATATAATTTTTTGAAAGAAGTTCTCTAACTATAACATCATATCTAGATTATTTGAAAATAATAACAAATTGAAATATATTAGTATAGTATCATTTTTTTATAGTAAAGTCAAATCTTATTTCATTATCGTTGCATTTTTATGTTAATTGATGTATAATATGGTTATATAGTGTTTTCTATTACATCAGCTTTAAGCTATTGTTTAGCAAAGCACTAGACGAATTTAATAAAATTCAATTACAGAAAGGATGCTTATCATGACAAACGAAAGCAACAGAAACAATTATGGAGAAATTTTATTAACGGATGTTCCTGCAAAGCTTCGCGAAGCTCGGAATGTAGCAAAAAATGTCCCTTATGAATTGCATGATTTTTGCGATTACCTTGCAAATGTTGCTAATGATCAGCTCGTTCCTGCGGGAATGATGATTCTTCTGATTTGTGCTTTGGATGACTTGGAGAAAGAACGTTGTGGATTCGCCAAAAAAGTACTATTTCCAGATGAACTCAAAGAAGAAAAATTTCAGATTATCATTTATCTGAGCTATTTTCCACTTATCGTAGATAAGATTGCAAGCAAAGAGTTTGCAAAGGAATTTAGGACAATCTTTACTGAAGTGTTCGGCAAAGCACAACCACCACTTGATGAAAACAAAGAGAATTTCGGAGTAATTATCGTTGAAGAAGGTGTAGTAGATATCTCTAACAAAGATAAAGCCGAAGTATTAGCTGCACTGTATAACAATTCACACCCACATGGAATGGGATTTCTTCAGTATAATCCTGAACCTATGACTATCGAGCAGGCTCGTGAACTTTTAAAACAAACTACTTACTTCGATTATCTGGCTGGCCGAGTTATGAAAATCAGTTTAGAAAGCAATATTGTTCGTACGTGGGGATACAACAGAGATAACGGAAATGGTGCAGCCGAGCGTGCTATTTCTCAGTGTCGTAACATCCAGTAATTCGCCTAGTATTCGGAAAGGAACAGTAACTTCTAATGAAGTTACTGTTCCTTTCCGTGAATATTTTTAATTCAAATTATCTGTAAGTCTATTACACTAATCAATTTATTATTTACACCATAGTATTTAAATTTGTGCAATTAAACAAATATAGTGCAATTTTATTTCTTTCATAACTTTTTAACTCCTTATTTTAATTCATAGTTATTTTTCTTTTTACTCTTATTTTCTAGTTCTTCTTTTGGTCTTACTTTTCTAGCAATATTATTTGTAATTTCATTTTCATCATCAGTAAATATACCGTTTTTGTATAGATCATCACTTACTATTTTATAGTTTTCATCTTTATCATAGCAAATTCGCTTATGAAAATGTCCCATAATTCTATACCAGAAGTCTTTAAATTTCTGTAATTCCTGTTTTATTTTTTCTTTTTCAGCTTGTAATTTGCTAATAATCTTTTCCTTTGCAGACAAATCTTTTTTCAATTTATTAATTTCATCAGTTTTTAACTCTAATTGATATTTTAGTGAAGAATTTTCTTGTGCTATTTTAAAAGAACTATGTTCAAAATCTTTAATAGCCATATTTAAGTCATTTACACTTCTAACTGTTTTAGTAATATCTTTTACATCTTTTGTAAAATTTTTGATTTTTTCAACATCCTCGTTTGAAATAAGATTATTATTTTTATTAAGTTTAGACGGTTTTAGTTTATCTAATATTGAATTTATATCTTTACTGCTATTGTCTAATTTTTCTGTTTGATTATTTGCCTCAGCAAGTTTTTGTGCGTTCTTGTCCAACTGTTTCTTAATTTTTTTATAATTACTCATATCTTTTACATTTATATCTTGATTTCTACCTTTTTGTTTTTCTTTTAGTCTAGTATCAACCTCATAAAACTTATTATATGACTTAATACAAGCATTTCTCATTTTATCTTGTATTTTAGTTAATGATTTTTTTGTAAATATTTGCGATTTTCCAACTTTCTTTTTCATACCTCTAGTACAATTTTCAACTACTGGTACACCTACAACGTGCATATGGGGAGAGGTTTCATCAAAATGTATTGTAGCATTTGCTATTTTAAATGTTGGTACAATTTTAGTTAAATCTTTTATTTGTTCATT
>CALXVA010000119.1 GCA_944391835.1 uncultured Clostridia bacterium
CTATAAATTCATTTTTTTTAACCTTCAGTCCCAAAATGAGCTACCAAAGTCTCATACTCTTGATCGTTTAATCTCTGTAGAATCCAACTAATATTTTCCTTCCTTTTCAGCCATTTTTTCTACTATATCAACCTTTATCAACATACCAAACGAAATACCTATATCAGTGACCACACATACTATTATTTCATTCAACTTCATTTATCTCTTTTTTGTTACTAGTTGCTTTAATTATTTTCACCTCAGCAAAATAATATTTTGTATTAGTAACATTTTTTCCTTCTTAGATGCACTTATTTTTAAAACGATTAACATAGATCTCTTGCAGTATTGACTATAAGTATATCGAAATAGGAATAATTAGTAATGCTGGTCCCTGCACCGTAGTTTCTAATGCTCCAATATTCATTTTTTGATTGCTATCAGTATTAAATCCGGACAGCATTTCCTCAAGCAGACTTTCTTTAAAAATACTTAAACTGGTGTTTCTAAGTAAATCGATTTTTTCATTTTGATTACATACTTTGGCAACCTTTCCCAACACCTTAAAACTACCATCTACTATTTCACTACTATTACCATTAAAGAAATAATCCATGTATACTGGTAAAACCGCTTTATACCCTTCTGATCCTTCTAGTTCGCAAATCATATCTACCATTCCGTTAGCCTTAAGGCTATTAGTAAATGCTTCCATTTGCATAATGGTTTTTTTATCTTCTAAATTCCTTTGTTTCGCTTTTTTCCCAGTTCCATCATTTTGCATCACATTAGCTAATTCTAATAAATGCGTCATATTTTCCATCATTGTAATAAGTGGATTTATTTTTAATATTCCCGAAATTTCGATAAATTCACCCGGATGTATATCATTTATTTGTTCACTAATATGTTTTACCATTCTTTCTTTAAACAGCTGCGCTTTAAGGTTATTAAACAATGACGATGGTGTATGTATCTTTTCTTGCTCTTTACTATGCTCTTTGCTATGTTCCGCGTCAACTTTTCCTTTTAACTTTACACCCAATAATGCAAAAATATTTTTGTTTCCCAAGTCAGCTTCTACTGTCCCTCCTAGATTTCCTTCCGCAGAAGAAGCAGTCTTTAATTTTGTCACTTGAGTAAATCCATCATTGATAGATGCTAACAAATCAAATACTATTTTCTGATTTAAATATAAAGGAATTTTAAGACTATGTTTGTTCAATACTATTTTCCTCCTATTAGATTGTTTTTCTCCAATGTAATAATTAACCATCTTATCGAAATAAATAACTCACATGGTTTTTCTATATATATTTGTATAAAATAGTTTCACTTCATTAGTACCATAAATATTTATGAAATATAATCGCTTCATATATTGAAATAGGAAAAAATACGATCAAACAAACATTGAAAATTCGATTTACATTCCTCGCCTATTTGATAAATACCAGATTCTATAGCATTACTCATTAATTTAGCCATCAAAGGTTTTCCAATAGTTTTAGCTGTATTTGTTTCCTCACAAAATTTATTTATTTCTTCTCTCGTCATAATATCTTCAATCATACAAACAGAGTCTTTATACGTCATTTGATCCACATCTTCCTGGGTGACATCTAAAACATAACAATAATGACTTTTATACTCAAGCATCATCTCTTTTCTCAAATACTCTCCTCCACTTTTAACTCCCGCCTCATCATAATCAAATAAAGCAATGTAACGACATCCCCATCCCTGAAGAATAGAACAAATATTAATACAATTGGGTGCTCCCACAGCAGGCAAAATTGCATATTTCTCCGTATCGATATGAAGTATTTTCGCCATGGTACATAAGTAAATATAATCACTCATACCTTCTGTAACAATATTTAATTTGTCATTTGCCGGACCAAAAGTATCATTCAAATTCATACCAATAGCACTGATAATAGGAGCCAACGTATCTTTCTGACTATCAGGAGCTATCCTTGAATCATATGCGGTTTTATAAATAAAAGTAAATCCTTCCGCATTCTTCACGACTGCACGAATACGATGAACCCCATTAGTTTTTAAATCAAGCATATATGGAGAATGTGTAGTATATACAACTTGATTTCCCTTTTCTGCTAAGTGTTGGAACAATTGCAAAAGTTCTTTTTGAGCATTTACATGCAATGATATTCCTGGCTCATCAAATAAATATACAATATTTCGTCCCTGAATATCATTTGCCCGAGCATCAATAAACGTTTCAAGATACCATTTCAATCCATTACTACGTTCCGAAAGCATTAATGCTTCTCCATCTTCTGATTGAACAGCAAATGATAAAACACCCGCATTAAACCCCAAATCTAAATTAATTTTCTCTGTTTGATAATAATCATGAAAAGGTCTATTAATTTTTTCTTCAACCAACCTATTTATTTTTCTACGTAATGATTCTTGTTTTGGTATGTTTCCAGTACGAACTGCTAATACAAAATCTTCTACTGATATTCCAAGTAATTTTACAAAATCATATAACAAACTATTAGGAGCAACAGTAGAGGCTTTTAATTCTTTTTCTACATTTTCCAATTTATATAATGTATTTAAATGTTTATCGGATTTTCTATAGAAAAATACTGGAAACATCGATTTTATTTCAGACCATGTATTATATATCGAATCTAATTTATGTTCAAACTCTTCCCTGTATTGTACCGGTATTTTAGTAGTTCTCGTCCTAAAAAAATTCAAAGACTTTTGTTGCTGATACAAATCAAGTTCTTCTTTTTGACTAAACGCTTGCTTGTAGATTTTGTAATTTGCGAGCTCCTGATCTTTTACTTGAAGTGGATTTACGCCAATCTCATCTAAAAATTTTGCAATTTTTTCAAATTCTGGGGAAATATGCTCTACATAGTATTCTAAAAATCCACCAGATACGCTACATTGGCCATTTACAATTTCTACACGTGTATCTTCACGAATTCCTTTTTCCATTTCTTCACTGTTTGATTTAAGCATAACAATAAAAGAATTTTGTATCCCGGAATCACTATTTCTATTAATTATATTTATCCCGAAAGCAGACGGATTATTTGTGAAAAAATTTATTTGAGATAACCCATCAAGTACATTGCTTTTCCCACTTTCATTTTTTCCTATAATAGATGTAACTCTAGGCTCCAAAATAATTTCATTTTCAGGGTAATCCCCTATAGATTTGAAATTAATAAGTTTTACTGAATGCACATACATAATTTATTTTATCCTCTCTGTAAATAAGATGGAAATTTCTCATTTACAAGATAAATTTCCAGCCTATCGCCATTAAATTGCTTTATCAGTAAATATGAAATAATCATCAACCTTTTTATATCCAGGTGAATATTTGAAATTAGGATGATTATCTTTAAATATTTCATATCCTTT
>CALXVA010000120.1 GCA_944391835.1 uncultured Clostridia bacterium
CAATCAAAAGAAAAAGATTTGATGAATTAGTTCCTATTTATCCAAATGAAAAATTAAAATTAGAAACTGTTCAAAATGATTATGCAACAAGAATCATCGATTTAATGTGTCCTATCGGAAAGGGACAAAGGGGAATGATTGTAGCTCCTCCAAAGGTTGGAAAAACAACACTTTTAAAAAAGGTTGCAAACAGTATTAGTCAAAATAATCCAGAGGTAGAATTAATTGTACTTTTAATAGATGAAAGGCCTGAAGAAGTTACTGATATGAAACGTTCTATCAAGGGGCAAGTCATTCATTCAACATTTGATGAATTGCCAGAACATCACGTAAAAGTTGCAGAAATGGTTTTAGCAAGAGCAAAAAGATTAATAGAACAAGGAAAAGATGTTGTTATTTTATTAGATAGTATTACAAGATTAACAAGAGCATATAACCTTGTTATTCCATCTTCAGGAAGAACTTTGTCAGGAGGTATAGATCCTGCTGCATTGCACAAACCTAAAAAATTCTTTGGAGCTGCTAGAAATATTGAAAATGGTGGAAGCTTGACAATACTTGCAACAGCTTTAATTGATACAGGTAGTAGAATGGATGATGTTATATTTGAAGAATTTAAAGGAACTGGTAATATGGAAGTTCATCTTGACAGAAAGCTTTCTGAAAAAAGAATATTCCCAGCAATTGATATTAATAAATCAGGCACAAGAAGAGAGGATTTATTATTAACACCTACAGAAAGAGAAACTGTTTTTGCTTTAAGAAAAGCAATGAATGCAATGCCTGTTGCAGAGGTTACAGAACAAGTTATTAGTGAAATGACCAAAACAAAAAATAATGCAGAATTTATTGAAAAAATAGATACATATATACAAAAATTTAAATAAGGTATATGAACCAAAAGAAGTGGTATAGTGCCATTTCTTTATTATTTTATATAATAATGTTCTCCAATATTTTCTTGTATTTTCCTTTTTAATGTTTCCTTATAATATACATTATACACAGGATATCTTAATAAATTAATTTCTAGATCTTTAAATAATTCATTAATAAATTTATCTCTTTCAATTCTACTTTTCTTTTTATGGGTATTATCATCTAATTCTATACATAATTTAATTCTACATTTTTTATCTACTAGTACGAAATCTATACTTTTAGAGGCTATCTTATTAAAATATTTTGTATGTGTACTGTAATCAAGGTTATCCTGCATAGATATAATATTATATAATGATACTTGAGAAAATAGTATATAATCAAGTTCCTTTGCAATTTCTAGTAATACAGTATAAAATTTCATTTCATTTAGAGTAGTTATATATATTTTTGGTTTATAATATTTTTTATATGATGGTATAACTTCAATATTGTCAATATTTATATTTTTTTCAGGATTATTACTTTTATTTGTTTTTTTCATTATTAATAATATTATAATGATTATTAGTATAATTGTTAACATATAAACACCCCTTTAATAATTATACAGTATTGTATTTTTTTCTTGTGTCGAATTTTGTCGTAGAATATTTACTTATTTAGATAATTCTCATAATTATTGTAGAATAGGGGATGTTTTATGAAGGAGTATAGTATATATATCGTCAGGGAAAAGGGAAAGCTTATATGTTAGAGACTTTTTAAGATATTGACTTAGCAAAAATAAAACTTTATGAAATGATTTCTTTTCATGGGGGGAAATAGTATCTCCTTTATAAATATATATATTAAACATTGCACAAAATCAAAGTTTTGTGCAAAAAGATATAGGAGCATAATATAAAACAGCCATAAACCTCTACTTTTACTAATTCAAGGCTTTTAGCTGTTCTATAAATACTCATATTCATTTATATATCTTTATTTTCTTATTATATCTATATTATATTCATTATTATTATTATCCTTTGTATTATAGTTATATCAATATTCTTATGACTTATTAAAATCAATTTTAAGACATTTTTTTGGTTTACTTATATAATTTCATTACTATAATTATTTTACTTATTATATTTTTAAATTTATATCTATAATTTTTTCTTATTATATATTTTTTATTTTTATATATTAAATTGTATGAAAATTTTTCAAAAATCTCCAAAGTGCCTATTTCTCTATATTTGCCTTATTTTACGGACAACAAACTATATGCCTAAAAAATAAAAACGGCTTAAAATCGATTTTAGAAGGTCATTATTTTGTATAATTTTAGTTTGTAATACAGTTATTGCAATTATTATAGAACTTATTGGATTATAGTACAAAATGCAAATATTATATTAATTAGAATATATAAATCTACAAACGAAATTTATTAAAATCAAAATTTATATAATAAATGATTAATTTTTACATTTCAATAATTAAAATTGCTTAAAAACGATTTTGAACTTAATGAAACAATAATTTAATTAAAATATTATATAAATTCTATAAAAAATCACTAAATAACAAATGTTCGTTTTTTAGTATTACAATGTTTGCATTACAAAATTATAATTTATGATTTTTTATAATTTTCTATAAATATATTTTTGAATCTTAAAATTTATTTTTAATATTAAAAAAATTTTTTATTTATAAATTTATTTTTCTTAAATTAAAGATTGCACAAAATTTTATTTAATATATTTTTATATATTAAAAAATGTACTATCCCCCCTACTCTACCGATTTTTATATAATTCTAAAATTAAAAGATTAGTTCCATTTCAAACTAATCTATAATCTTTTATTTTTTTACTTTATATTTTAACTGAACATAAGAATTATGTAATTGTTTAAATTCAATAAGTTCCAATGCTTTTAATTTATTCAATTCTTTTGAACTGCTAATTGATTCACCATCAATTAAAGTAGATACATCTTTGCCTCCAACTAATAATGGAGCAATTACTATGTTTACATAGTCAATTAAATTGTTTCTTAAAAATAGCCCGTTAAGATTTCCTCCAGATTGAATTGTTAGTCTTTCAGCATTATATTTACTATACAAATCTTCTAATAATTTTTTTAAGTCTAATTTTTCATAATATAGAATATCTAAATTGTCATATTTACTCTTTAAAGAATATGCAATATGATTTTTATTTGTAGTAACTAATATTAAACTTTCTACCCAGTTGCATATATAATCTATTCCATTTTTATTTAAATGTGGCTTATTATCAATAATAACAAATTTTACTTCAACTTTATTATGATATTCTTTTCTATCATTAACACCAATTTTCGCCATTACTCTACCAGTATTTATTGAAAAGTAATCAGTAGTAGATTCTATTTCATAATACTGGTGTAATCCCTCTTTAACACCATCAATTTTACACCAATCTTTGTC
>CALXVA010000121.1 GCA_944391835.1 uncultured Clostridia bacterium
TCTCTGTCTAAATAATTTACTTCATAAAATTTAAAATCTTTTCCTGTAATTTTCTTTATATTTTCTAATACTTCTGGCTTGCTATTAGAAAAGTCGTCTATTACTACAACTTCCATATTGTTGTTTAACAATTCTACTACTGTATGGCTACCTATATATCCAGCACCACCGGTTACTAATACTTTCATTAAAATACATCTCCTTTATTAATTTATCTCTAAATAAAAATTTATTGCTTAATGTCTTTAAGCCACATTCCTTATATATTCCTTTATCTCTCCGTCTTCAGCATTTTCAAAATAATATTTCTTAAATTGCTCTCTATTTATTGTTTGATAAAGAAATTCTTTATCTATGTTCTTTAGAATAGTCATCATATCGTTATGTGTTATTTTCTTAACTTCGTCTAATATTTTCTTATTAGCTTGCTCTGGCTCTCTTCTTTCTACTGGATATCCTCCTCCTGCTTCTGTTTCAAATAGTTTTTCGAAAATATATTTAAGTGTTAGCTCACTTCCCCATCCAAAACCTTTTGCAAATGGAATAGCTACTGCATTTCCAGCATTTATTTGGCTAAATAAATATGCATCTGTTGGATCTGTTATATGTCCACATAGCACATTTGGAAAACTATTTAGTGCAAGTGTTGCACCTTCTCCAGTTCCACAGCCAGTTACTATAAAATCCACTGCTTTAGAATTTATTAAAATTGCAGAAAGTAAACCGGCTTGAACGTAAGTTAAATTATTTTCTTCTGGATTTTCCATTCCATAATTATACACTTCATATCCGTATTTGTCTGCTACTTCTTTTAATGCATCATATATAATTTTGTTTTTTGATGCTTGACTATTTTCATTTATTAAAGCTATTTTCATAAATTTTAACTCTCCTTTTTCTATTTTTTTCATAGAACTTTATCTTGCAAGCCAGCCTCCATCTACTGCTAAAGTATAACCATTTACATAGTCAGAGGCTTTTGAAGCTAAGAATACTACTGCTCCTGCTAAATCTTCTGGTGTTCCCCATCTTCCAGCCGGAATTCTTTCTAGTATTTCTCTTTCTCTCTTCTCGTCTTCTCTTATTGCCTTTGTATTATCTGTAGCCATATAACCTGGTGCGATTGCATTTACATTTATATTGAATTTTGCCCACTCATTTGCTAATGCTTTTGTTATACCTGCAACACCACTTTTGCTTGCTGTATATGCTGGTACTCTAATTCCTCCTTGGAAAGATAGCATTGATGCAATGCTTATAATTTTTCCACCTGATTTTTGTTTCATAAATTCTTTAGCTACTCTTTGTGATAAGAAAAATACTGTTTTTAAATTTAAGTTTAAAATGTCATCCCAGTCCTTTTCTGTATAGTCTATTGCGTCTTGTCTTCTTATAGTTCCTGCATTATTTACTAAAATGTCTACTCTTCCAAATTTTTCTACTGTCTTTTCTACAATCTCATTTACTTTGTCTGTAGATGTTAAATCTGCTTTTATTCCTAAAAATTCTTTTCCTACTTTTTTTATTTCTGCTTCTGTAGCAGACATGTCACTTTGCCCTACTCCTACTACATTTGCTCTTGCCTCAGCTAAAGCAATTGCCATACCTTGTCCAAGACCTCTACTTGCACCTGTAACTATTGCAACTTTTCCATCTAAATTAAATAAATCTTTTACCATAGTTATATTCCTTCTTTCAACTTTTTTTCTAATTTATTTTAATCGATTTTTTACATTTTAGCAATAGTTTTATCTATTATTGTTGTTAATATAAAAAGAAGTGTTTCCAATTTTATTTAGGTTACACTTCTTTAAATCTACTGATTCCTTCCACAACAGTTTTTGTACTTTTTGCCACTTCCAAATGTAATATTATAAACATAATTATTTTATCATTCATTTACGCACCTTCTAAAAAAGTATAAATAAGTATTTTTCCAAATATATTATAGAACCTGTCGGAAATTCTGACAGATTGACTATTTCCGTCTTTTTGAACTGTCCAGAATTTCTTGACAGTTCAATCTTCATCTTACTCTTTAATTCAAGATAATTTAACCAACTTAATTGCGTCAACATTGTTGTCGCAATTAGTAAGCCCCATATTACCTTTTCTGGCATCAGCTCTATTATATATAATTTCAGCTGCTGTTTGACCTGTGATTGCAAAGTGAAATTTGTTTTGAATTGTTTTATAGAAAGTTATTGCTGTATCGCTATTTTTATCATAATCTATCGAACACTCTGCAAATATATCTGTAATTTTTTGATAAAACATTCTTTCACTCGTACGAATTAGTTTTATTCTTTCAAGTAATCTTTTGAAATATTCTTCATCAGACCTTCTTGCTTTCATAAATCTTTCATCATTTAAAGCAAAACCTTGAACCATATAATCTTTAATTATTTTATTTGCCCAAGTTCTAAATTTAATTGCTTTTTTTGAATTAACTCTAAAACCAATAGAGATAATCATATCTAGATTATAATACTTTGTACTGTAAGTTTGTTTCCCGTCATTACCCACATGTGCAATTTTTGCACATGTGCTATTTTCACTTAATTCATCATCTTTATAAATATTATTAATATGCCTAACAATACCACTTCTGTCAATATTAAAAAGAGTCGCTAGTGCTTCAGTATTTAGCCAAACATCCTCATTTTCGAGCAATACTTCTACCTTTACATTTCCTTCTTCATCATTATAAAATAAAATATTATTTTCATTTCCAATTATTTTATCATTCATTTTCGCACCTTCTAAAAAATATATAATTAGTCCTTACGAACATTTGTATTGTATCATATAAATATTAATTATTCAATACTTATAAAACTATTTTTTATGCAAAAAGAAGTGTCACCCATTTTATTTAGGTTACACTTCTTTAATTTTAAGCTTTTATAAATTTTTTATTTAAGTTTGGGTGACAACCTAATTTTGTCACCAAATTTTCGATTTTTGTAAAATGCTTTAAGCACAGGTGCTATGCGTTCTTTCCACAACAATTCTTATATTTCTTTCCCGAACCACAAGTAGTGGAAAATTAAGTATTATTAGTATATACAATATTATCTGTACTATTGGTATTTCTTATTTTAAAAGATTTATATGAAAAGGTACATATAGTATTTATTGTATTATTCTAATTATCTTTTTTAAAATTGTGGCAACAAATTGGCAACAATGTCGCCAACATATTTTTATTTACCATTAATATATTTATAAAATATAATGTAAAAACTTACACAGTATATTTTATATGCTTAATATACCA
>CALXVA010000122.1 GCA_944391835.1 uncultured Clostridia bacterium
GAGCCTGAATATCTAATTGTATCACACATGGAGCCAGACCACGCATACAATATTGGTACTTTAATAGAAAAGTATCCTAATATGAAAATAGTGGGAAATACTTTTACTTTTAATATATTATCAAACTTTTTTGATGTGGATATATCGGACAAGAAAGTTATAGTAAAAGAGGGCGATATTTTAGACATTGGCAAACATAAACTTCAATTCTTTATGGCACCTATGGTACATTGGCCAGAGGTTATGGTAACATTCGAGCAAACTGAAAAAATATTATTTACAGCAGATGGCTTTGGAAAATTCGGTAGCTTAGATGCAGAAGAAAAATGGGATGATGAAGCTAGAAGATATTATTTCGGAATAGTTGGAAAATATGGAATGCAAGTACAAGCACTTCTTGCAAAAGCTTCAAAACTTGATATAAAGATGATATGCCCACTTCACGGACCAATTTTAAAAGAAAATCTAGAATATTATATAAATAAGTATAATGTATGGAGTAGTTATGAACCAGAAGAGGACGGAGTATTTATAGCTTGTAGCTCAATATATGGAAACACATTAGAAGTAGCTAAAAAATTAGAAACGATATTAAAAGAAAGTGGAACAAAAAATGTAGTATTAGCAGACCTTACAAAAGAAGATTGGGCAGAAGCAGTAGCAAATGCTTTTAAATTTTCAAAATTAGTAGTGGCATCATCTAGCTACAATGCAGGCCTATTCCCTCCAATGGAGCAATTCTTGAGACGTTTAAAAGAAAGAAACTATCAAAAAAGAAAAGTTGCAATAATAGAGAATGGCTCTTGGGCACCATCAGCAGGAAAATGTATGAAAGATTTATTACAAGAAATGAAAGATGTAGAAATAGTTCAGCCTGTGGTAACTATAAAATCAAGAATGAAAACAGAAAACTTAGCAGAACTTGAGGAGTTAGCAAGTAAGTTGTAAAAGAGTCCATTTTACAAAACCACTCTATATATGTTATAATAATAGATGTATTTTAAAAGATGGAGGTTAATATGGATTATTCTATCAATAAAACAACAGTAGAAGAACGAAAAGAACTAGTAAAAAAAGCATTAGGTATATCAATATCAGGTACAGACGTACCAACCGATGAAACTCTAGCACTAGCAAAGCAATACATCGAGGGAAAAATCGAATTAAAAGAGTTACAAGAAAAAGTTATAAATAATTATAGAAAAGGTGATTAAATGAAAGATCCATATATACAAGAAAACGGAGTATTAACAAATAAACTAGGAATAACGGATTATAAAGACTTAAATGATGCTGAAAAAGATATTGGTTTTGTTAAGTTAATAGATATTGGGGAAACTTTTAAACAACAGTATAATGCTGAATATTTAAAGAGTATTCATAAACATATATTTGAAGATATATTTGATTGGGCAGGAGAATTTAGAACAGTACCTGTATACAAAACAGAAGTGGTTATTCCAGGCATAAGTCTAGAATATTCTGCACCAAAAGACATAGAAAGAGACCTAAACGTTGTACTAGCAGAGCTAAATGATGTAAATTGGTCAGGAAAGAATATAGACGAAATAACTGCAAAATTCACAGGAGAATTAGCAAAAATTTGGAGAGTACATCCTTTTAGAGATGGTAATACAAGAACAACCTTAGCATTTGCAGAGAATTATTCAAGAGAACATGGCTTTCCAATGGATATTGGAATATTATTAGATCATTTAACTAGGTTGGTAACACCAAAAGGAGATATAGTAAGGTATAGTATTAGGGATAAATTCGTTTTAGCAGCGCTAGATGAGAAAGATTATCCAGAGCCAGAACACCTACAAGCATTAATAAAACAATCTATTTTAGCTGGAATAAAAAAAGAGAAAGAAAAGCAAGCTAAGTTACTAGATATAGAAAATGACCAAGATGTTTCGGCTGAAAATTCTAGTGAAAAAGATGGACCAGAAAGATAGCAAAAAACTATTAAGTAAAAATTTTTATTGGGGTTAAACTGGTTTAAATAGCAGTTAAGAACATAAACTATAAAAATATAATTCTAATCAAAAGAAAGGAATGGTAGTTAGATGAAAATACTAGCAGTAGGCGATATAGTGGGAGAAAACGGATTAAACAAACTAAAAGATTTATTGCCTACAATAATAGAAAAAGAAAATATAGACTTTACCATAGTAAATGCAGAAAATACATCAGGAGGAATGGGACTTACAGACAAAGACTTTAATGTATTACAAAAAATGAAAATAGACGCAATAACTATGGGCAACCATACTTGGGGCAAAAAAGATATTTTTGCATTTATAGATAATCCAAAAATTATGAGACCAGCAAATTACTCTAAAGGTGTACCAGGGAAAGGATATAATATTTATGAGTGTAAAGGCAAAAAAATAGCTGTTATGAATTTAATAGGTAGAACCGATATGAGCATATTATCAGAAAATCCATTTACAGTTGCAGATGAACTAGTTAATAAATTAAGTAAAGAAGCAGATATAATTATACTTGATTTTCATGCTGAAGCAACAGCAGAGAAAATTGCACTGAAAAACTATTTAGATGGAAGAGTAAATATTATTTTTGGAACTCATACACACGTACAAACAGCTGATGAGGAGATAACTGAAAAAGGTACAGGATACATAACAGATTTGGGAATGACAGGTCCTAAAAAATCTGTAATAGGAATGGACGTTTCAGCATCAATTAAAAGATTTCTTACATCACTTCCAGAAAGATACAAATTAGCAGATGGACCTGCGATACTTAATGGTTGCGTATTTGAAATTGATGACGATACTTGTAAAACGATAGAGGTATATAGAATAAATTACAAATAAATGTCGAAAAATGGCGAAACTACACGATGAGTTTTTCCACTTTTTTCCAGAAAAGTATAGACAATTTCCAGAAATTGTAATATAAATATAATTGTTGATTAAAACAAATAAAAAAATATAGGAGGCAAAAATGGAAATTTTAAAAATCTCATCAAAATCAAATCCAAATTCAGTAGCAGGAGCTATCGCAGGTTTGGTAAAGGAATCTAACAAGGCAGAAATGCAAGCAATAGGGGCAGGAGCACTTAATCAAGCTGTAAAGGCTGTAGCAATAGCAAGAGGATTTGTAGCACCGGCAGGAGTGGACTTAGTATGTATACCTGCATTTGCAGAAGTAGAGGTGGAAGGAGAAGATAGAACAGGTATAAAGCTAATTGTAGAATCTAGAAAGTAATTAGAAAA
>CALXVA010000123.1 GCA_944391835.1 uncultured Clostridia bacterium
CTTACAGGAGCAACACTTCTAGTAGGAAGAATCAAAGGAATAGATAGACCAGCTCTAGCAGGAATTTTGCCAGCATATAAAAGTAGATTACTACTTATGGATTGTGGTTCAAACACAAACTGCAAGCCAATAAATTTATTGCAATTTGCACAAATGTCAAGCATTTACTTAAAAAATACATTTGGCATGGAAGCACCAGCAGTAGGTTTATTAAATATAGGTACAGAAGAGACAAAAGGTAATGAACTTACAAAAGAGTCATATAAATTACTAAAAGAAAATGCAGAAAAGTTAGATATAAACTTTGTTGGTAATGTAGAAGGTAGAGATGCATTTTCTGGTAAAATAGATGTTGTTGTAACAGATGGATTTACTGGAAATGTTTTCTTAAAATCAGTAGAAGGTTTAGGAAAGTTTGTAAAAAGAAGTTTAACTGAAAGCTTAACACACAATCTTTTAACAAAAATAGCAGCACTTCCAAGTTTACCAGCAATAAAGAAATTCTCTAAAACAGTAGATTATAAAGAATATGGAGGAGCATTATTTTTAGGAGTAAAGAAACCAGTAGTAAAAGCACACGGAAGTAGTGATGAAAAATTATTTGAGTTTACTATAAAACAAGCTGAAAAATTTGTAGAAAATAAAGCAGTAGAAAAAATGATTGAAGCTTTTGAGGGAAATAAATCAGTTGTAGAAGAAAGTACTGATAATGTAGAATAGTATATCTGTAAAAAGATATATCTAATAAAATAATATAAATTGTTAAATTAAAAATTAAGACTAGTCAGTACAATAAAAATCTTACTAAAAAATCTCTTGAAAGTACTGAAAAATGGGCAAACTAGGAAATATTTTAACAAAATTTATAAAATATATTGACAATTAAATTAATATGTATTATTGTTAGATAAACAAGTTTTAAGATAATTTAAGGAGGTGAACTTATATAATGAGTTCAGAAGAAGTTTTTGAAAAAGTAAAAGGAATTATAGTTGAACAACTAGGAGTAGCTGAAACAGCAGTTACAATGGAAGCATCTTTTATAGATGACTTAGGAGCTGATTCACTAGATATAGTAGAATTAATAATGGCTCTTGAAGAAGAGTTTGATATAGAAATACCAGATGCAGATGCAGAAAAGGTTGTTTCTGTAGGAGATGTTGTTGATTATATAAAAGATCATATAGCATAGTAAAAAAAATGAGCAATAGTAAATATACTCTTAGCTCATTTTTTTTGCGCTTTTCAAAAGATACTAGTTATAAATTTATGTTTCAATTATTGCTGAGTCTATAATTTCTTATAGACTCAGTTACGAAGCTGTAAGTATAAAAACTTCCTACAAAGAAAGTTACACAATTTTGGCAATTCTCCATAACATATTTTATAGCTTCATCTAAATTCTTAATAATAAGTTTTTGAGTCGATTTAAAATTTTGAGCAATTTGAAGTAACTCTGTACCAGAAACATATCTAGTATCATCAATGCCAGAAGTAAAAATAAAAGTAGCATTTTTATCTTGCATTAAAAGCTCTACCATTTTTGTATAATCTTTCCTCTTTAAAATTGAAACAATATACACTTTTGCTGAGTCTTTATAATACATATCAATCATACTTTGTAAATTTTGTATTGCAGGTACATTGTGAGCACCATCAAATAGTATCAAGGGATTGTTATTTAAAATTTCCAATCTACCCTTATGTACTACTGCTTTTAAACCAGCTCTAATACTTTCTTCGTCTACTTGATAACTTAGGCTATTCAAAATCCTCATACACTCTATACAAATGGTAGCATTTTGAATCTGCTTTTTGCCTTTCAAAATTACAGCGATATCCTTATAGTTTTCAAAATCAAAATATTGATAATCCATATCATAATGATAGTTAGTAATCTGGCTGTTTTTGAGTAAATGTAATTTATTATTTTTTTCTTTGCAAACATTTATAAAAACATCATTAACCTCTTTAGATTGCTCAAAAAAGATTGTGTTAGAATCTTCTTTTATAATGCCAGCTTTTTGATATGCAATTTCTGGTAAGGTATTGCCTAGAATTTGCACGTGGTCAAATCCAATCGAGGTAATAATTGAAACTAGAGGAGAGCTTATAATATTTGTACAATCGAATAAACCACCTAAACCAGTCTCTAGCACAACAAAATCTACATTATTTCTACAAAAATACAATAAAGCTATAATGGTAGTAAGCTCAAAAAAAGTAACCGGTATTTTGTTAGAAGCATTATATTTACTTATTTTAGGTTCCAGCTCTGTAAAAATCTTCTCTAAATCCTCATCAGAAATATTTTGCTCGTTTATACTTATTCTTTCATTATAATGGACTAGATGAGGAGAAATAAATTTTCCAACTTTATATCCTTGCTGTACTAAGATGCTACTTATCATTTGCACAACACTACCTTTTCCATTTGTGCCAGCTATATGAATAAATTTCATCTCTTTCTCAAAATTGTTATACTCCTCCATAAAATATTTCATTGCATCTAAAGAAGGATTATTTGCACCTTTAAAATAATTTGTTAAGTATTTTTCTATATTTTTCATTAAAATCATCACCCTGCTTGTATATTATAATTGATGTGTGAAGGTTTGACAATTATAATCGACGTAATTTTAAAAATCTCTTCCTTTTTCTGGTTAAAAGGTGTATAATGTAACTGTTAAAATTTATAGAAAAATAAGATATTAGGAGGAAAAATGAATTTTGAAAAACTAGAAAAAAGTATAGGGTACACCTTTAAAGATAAGAATCTTCTAAAGAAAGCTTTAACCCATACCTCATTCGCGTATGAAAATAAACTCGAGAGTAATGAAAAGCTAGAGTTTTTAGGAGATAGCATATTAGAGTATATATCAAGTAAGTACATATACAATAATTATAAAAAGTTAAAAGAAGGTGAAATGACTAAAGTTAGAGCAGAAGTAGTTTGTGAGGATAGCCTATATAAAGTAGCTAAATCTCATAATTTTAGTGATTTTATTTTAGTTGGTAAGAGCGAAGCGAATAGTGGAGGAAATTTTAAACCAGCTATTTTAGCAGATAGCATAGAAGCAACTATAGCAGCTATATATTTTGATGGAGGATTAGAAGAGGCTGAAAAATTTATAATAAATAATCTAAAAACAGCGATAGAGGAATCTACAAAACACGTAGGAATGAAAGACCACAAAACGGTTTTACAAGAAAAATTGCAAGTCCATGGAGACATAT
>CALXVA010000124.1 GCA_944391835.1 uncultured Clostridia bacterium
TTAATAAAATATGGTTTTAATATTTCACATTTTTCTGTTTGGAAAAATTCTTGAAAGTATAAATCTATATTATTTACAACAGACATTGCTCCTGTTAAGTAAATTTTATCAAATTTTATAGTGTTGGCTAATACATATTCTTGAACTTTTGTAGCAATTTTATATAGTGTAGGCATTATATACTCCAAATACTCATTCTCTTCATCTTGTAATTCTTTTCCTTCCATAGTATATATTGTTGAGTTTTTACAAATTTCATATGCTTTTGAATATGAGTTTTCTTTATTTGCAATCTTTTCAAGTATTTCTTCTGCCCCTTCATCTAATTGTGTAACATTGTATACCTTTTGATTAACAATAGTGGTAATCATAGTTTTATCTTCAATGTTTACAATTATTATGTTTTCTTTTGGTTTTATTGGAGCAATGTTTGTAATGCTTGTACCAATCGGAGTTATTGTAGATACTTTATACTCACTTAATGCCTGTAATGATTTTGTAATTGAAGACTTATTAGAAGAAATATGAATTATCTTTAATTTGTCTTTATCATCAGGCTCATTAGAAATTGCATATCTTGCTTCAAAAACATTTCTATTCAACTTTTTCTCATAACAATATGATTCAAACTCCGTATCTACTGCCTTTTTCAAATCATTTTTGTTTAACAAACTGAACATGTAGAAATAATTATATGTTTCTTCAGATAAATTTATGCTGATTGGTATATTATAACTAAAAGTTTCCGAGACTATTTGATTTAAAGCTTCACCAATTTTTTCATAAAACTTTATTCCAAATGATTCTATCTTCAAAAGTTCACGGTCTTTAGTTACTTTTGCATATTTAATTACATTGTTTTCTATATATAATCCTAAACAGCTAGTCATTTTATTCTCCTTCGTTTTTTATTTGCACCATTATTATGTTTTACAAAATATATCAAATAATACTTGTATTTTTTTCCTTGTCAAAAATTTCTACATTATTTTCACAGTTCTGTTATTATTTTATCTTTTTTTATTAAAAAGTCAATATACATTCATATGATTTAATATAAATGTAATATTTCTGTAATATTTTTGTAATATTTTTTTATTTAATTATAAAAATGTCATAAAGAAGGAATATAAAATTACACTTAATTTATTGTAATAATATATTCTTTTTTTAATTTTTTATATAATTTTTATTATACTAAATAGAAATATATTAGAACTATTATTCCTAATATAATTCTGTAGTATCCAAATACTTTGAAGTCGTGTTTTTTAATATAGTTCATTAAAAATTTAATTACAAACATCGATATTATAAAAGATACTAACATTCCTACTATTAATATTGCTATCTCTGCAGTAGTAAATTCTAATCCAAATTTCAATAATTTTAATAAACTTGCTCCAAGCATTGTTGGAATAGCTAAGTAGAATGTGAATTCTGCTGCATTTGGCCTTGATAGCCCAATTAATAAGCCTCCAATAATTGTTGCACCTGAACGTGAAGTTCCTGGGAATATTGCAGCTAATAATTGGAATATTCCTATTATTAATGCATCTTTATATGTAATTTCAGAGCTTTTATCTTTACCACCTTTTTTATTTTTATTCCAGTTCTCTATTACAATAAAAGCTACTCCAAAAACAATTAAAGCAATTGCTATGCATACTGGATTATAAAATAATGCTTCAAAAACATCATCAAACAATATTCCTATAATAGCTGCGGGTATACATGCAACCAATATTTTGCCCCACAAATTCATAATGTTTTTATCAAAAAAAGATAAAATTCCTTTTGGTTTAATTGCTTTTTCTTTATTTTTTGTAAATGGCCATATATTCTTAAAATATATTAGAATAACGGCAAAAATTGCTCCTAGCTGAATGACCACTTGAAACATTGACCAGAACTCTGGTGAAACATTTTCAAATTTTATAAATTGTTCTGCTAAAATTAAATGTCCTGTACTACTAATAGGTAGCCATTCTGTTATACCTTCTATTATTCCAAATATAATGGATTTTATAATGTCTAAAAACATATCTTTCTTGTATGATATATTTAATAACTTAAATAACCATACGACTCCTTTCTTTTTTTGCTTTTGATATTATATCATATATTATTTATATAATATATTAAATTTTTATTAATTTATCAATTGTTTCTTTTATATACTTTCCTGCTGTTCTTGGCATTTCTTTTCCCGGAATTCCTAAAGCAGTTATTACTTTTAGTCCAAGCTTGTTTGCACTTTCTTTGTTAATTCCTCCTGGAGTTGACGCAACATCTATTATTAAAACATTTTTATTAAATAATTTTAGTTGTTCTTCCTCTAATATTATTTGTGGTACTGTATTAATTAATATATCAATCTTGTCTGCAAAATTTGATATTTCCGTATATCGTAATGGTATATATCTTTTTTCTCTTATCCAAGCCAAATCGCTTTCTTTTCGAGCTACACAATACACATTTGCTCCTAATTTATTAAATCTGTCACATAACATTTTGCCTATTCTTCCAAAGCCACATACTAGTACATTGCTTTCATGTATTGTTTCTTCTCTTTCTTCTATTGCGAGCTTAATTGTACCTTCAACCGTTGGAATTGCATTTAGAATAGTTAATTCTTCTATTTCTAGTAAATCTACTAAATCTATATTTTTTAATTTTTTTGTTTCTTTTTTTATATAGTAGTCTTTTGGAATTCCACCCGCAAAAAATATTTTACTTGAAGTTTCATTAAAAAGTTTGTTTTTTAATTCTTCCAGTTTAGTTTCTTCATTTGCAAATGGAGCATTTACAGTAATTTTGTCTTTTGTAAAAGGCATGCCACTTACAATACAATTTGAATTTGCAATAGCTTCTTCTAAGCTGTTGCATAAAAAAATGTTGTTAAACTTTTCATTGCTTCTATGTACTTCATCATTTATATTTTTATTATGTACTTTTGCCTCTGTCTGTTTGCTATAGCCTTTTTCTTTATCAAAATATTTTTCTAAACCATAAGTATATACGTTATAGTTATCTTTTGCATACATTTCTGCTAATCTTATAATACGCAAATCTCCACCTATTATAGATATATTCATAAACTCATCAGCCTCCTATAATTTTATTATATGATGGAGGTTTTATTTAAGACTAAGTGAAGTGTGT
>CALXVA010000125.1 GCA_944391835.1 uncultured Clostridia bacterium
AGTAAAATTTGTTATTATTGATAATAAGCCACATCTAAATGAAAGTGGAATAGATTATATATGCAACTGGGTAGAAAGTTTAATATTAGTTACAACAAATAAAAATCATATTGCATATTCTTTAACAGATAAATATGATAATTTAGATATTTTATATTATGAAGAATTAGACTTAACAAGATTGTTAGAAGATTTATCTAGTAAATATAATGCTGAAAGAGTAACAATTCAATCTGGAGGAACCCTTAATGGGCTATTTTTGAGAAACAACTTAATTGACTATGTAAATATAGTAATTGCTCCATTATTGGTTGGAGGCAAGGATGTATCTACTCTAATTGATGGAGAGGCAATTAGTAATTCAGAAGAATTAAACAAATTAAAAGCATTAGAACTTATTGAATGTAATCAATTAGATAATTCTTATGTTCAGTTAAAATACAAAGTAAAAAAATAAATTACAAATTAAAGATTAGTTTGAAATACAACTAATCTTTTCTACTTTGTAAAAATGGTAGAGTAGGGGGGATAGCACATTTTTAAGTATATAAAAATTATGAAAATATATTAAATAAAATTTTGTGCAATCTTCTATTAGACTAATAATAAATTTTATAAATAAAAACTTTTTTTAATATAAAAAATAAATTTTAAAATAAGATTTGAAAATAATTTATAGAAATTTATAAAAAATTTAAAATTATAACTTATAAATATATTTAGAATTTTAAAAATTATAATTTTGTAATATAAACATTGTAATACCAAAAAACGAACATTTGTTATTTAGTGATTTTTTTATAGAATTTATATAATATTTTAATTAAATTATTGTTTCATTAAGTTCAAAATCGTTTTTAATCAATTTTAATTATTGAATTTTAAAATTAATCATTTATTATATAAATTTTGTTTATAATGAATTTCGTTTGCAGATTTATATATTCTAATTAATATAATATTTGCATTTTGTACTATGATCTTATAAATTCTATGATTTTTACAATAGCTGTATTACAAACTAAAATCATACAAAATAATGACCTTCTAAAATCAATCATATATAAATATACAAAAAAGCACAAAAAAATCGACGCACGAGAATCGATTATAAGCCGTTTTTATTTTTTAGACATATAGTTTGTTGTCCATAAAATAAGGGAAATATAGAGAGATAGGCACTTTGGAGATTTTTGAAAAATTTTCATACAATTTAATAAATGTATAATAAGAAAAAATTATAGATATAAATTTAAAAATATATTAAGTAAAATAATTATAGTAATGAAATTATATAAGTAAAATAAAAAAATATCTTAAAATTGATTTTAATAAGTCATAAGAATAAAGATTATAATAATAATGAATATTAGTATGTATAGAACAGCTAAAAGCCTTGAATATGTAAAAGTATAGGTTTATGGCTGTTTTATATCATGCTCCTACCTCTTATTGCGCAAAACTTTGATTTTGTGCAATAAGCTTACTCTTTATTATAGCCTTCTTATTGCACTTCCCTCTTATTTACATTTAAATAAGATTTTATTAAAGGAATTCTTAAACATAAAAAAAGCCCAGCTTAAATGCTAGGTTTATTTATATTGCTTAAATCACATATTCAAAAAATTAGACATCTTATCTAAAAACTCTTCATTACTTTTTGTTGCCATCATTTCTTCAATTAATTCTTCCGTTACATCTGACACAGATTTAGTAGACATTGCTTTTCTTAATGCATATACAACTTCTTGTTCTTTTGGTGAAAGTAACAATTCTTCACGTCTTGTACCAGATTTATTAATATCAATCGCAGGAAAGATTCTCTTTTCTGATAGTCCTCTATCTAAGTGAACTTCCATATTTCCTGTTCCTTTAAATTCTTCGTAAATCATATCGTCCATTCTGCTACCTGTTTCAATTAGTGCTGTAGCTAAAATTGTAAGACTTCCCCCATTCTCTATGTTTCTTGCAGCTCCAAAGAATTTTTTAGGTTTATGTAGTGCACTTGGATCTAAACCTCCAGATAATGTTCTTCCAGAAGATGGTACAACTAAGTTATATGCTCTAGCAAGTCTTGTTATACTGTCTAGTAATATTACTACGTCTTTATTTTGTTCTGTAAGTCTCTTGGCTCTTTCTAGTACTATTTCTGCAACTTTTACATGATGCTCTGGTAACTCGTCAAATGTAGAATATATAACATCACCTTTTATAGAGCGACGCATATCTGTAACTTCCTCTGGTCTTTCATCAATTAGTAGTACAATAAGTTCAATCTCAGGATTGTTCGTTGTTATGCTATTTGCTATTTTCTTTATTAAAGTAGTTTTTCCTACTTTTGGTGGAGCAACTATCATACCTCTTTGTCCTTTTCCTATTGGAGACATTAAGTCTATTATTCTCATTGCATATTCGTCTGGTGTGGTTTCTAAGTGTATTCTTTCATTTGGATGAATTGGTATTAAGTCGTCAAATTTTTTCCTCTTAAAAGCCATTTCTGGCGCGTCTCCATTAACTTTTCCTACGAATATTAATGCTGGGAATTTTTCACCTTCTTTTGGCATTCTAGCAATACCAGTTACTTTATCTCCATTATCTAGTTTAAATCTTCTAATTTGAACAGGAGAGATGTATACATCATCTGCTGTAGATAAATAGTTGTCTCCTCTTAAAAATCCATAACCGTCAGGCAAAACCTCTAATATTCCTTCAACAATTTTATCATCATTATTCGTTAATTTATAACCTAAAGCATTAAATTCCTCTACTCGAGTTTCATCCATTTCTTCTATTTCTTCTGCCTTCTCTGGTTCTGTAGAATTTGTGTGTTCATTATACATATTTTTAAGTTTTCTATTATTTTCTTCATCTTGAAGAAAGTCTAATAATTCCTCCTTTTTTAATTTTGATACATTTTTTGCGCCAAGCTCTTTTGCTAATTGGCGTAATTCAACTAGTGTGCAATCGTTATAATTCATATTTAGCCCCCTATTATTAAATTTTTTATT
>CALXVA010000126.1 GCA_944391835.1 uncultured Clostridia bacterium
AAGTAGGGTTAATCTATCAGTTTTACAACCTAATTCCAATACTAAATGTAGAAGAAAATATAACTCTTCCTTGTGATTTAGACAATAAAAAAGTAGATAAACAGAAATTAGATGCGCTATTAAAAAATTTAGGACTAGATTCAAGAAGAAAGCATTTGCCAAACGAACTATCTGGAGGGCAACAACAAAGAACCTCTATCGGCAGAGCAATTATTACAAACCCAAGCATAATCTTGGCAGATGAACCAACAGGAAACTTGGATTCGAAAGCAAGTGATGAGATTGTCAATTTGCTAAAAAAATCGAATAAAGAATTAAATCAGACTATAATTATGATTACACATAATATGGAAATAGCAAAAATTGCAGACAGGGTGCTAGAAATAGAGGACGGAAAAATAATAAAGGAAAAAGGGGACTGTCCCCAATTTCCTGAAACACGACAAAGGAGGAGAAAATATGAGTATTTTTACTAAATTAACCATACGTAACCTAAAGTTAAATAAAAAAAGAACTGTTGGAACTATTATTGGTATAATGCTTGCTACATCCTTAATTTGTACAGTGGCAGGAATTGCTACAACCTTGCAAAAAAGTATGGTTGCTACAACAGTAGAAGAAACTGGATATTATCATATAAAACTATCGGACATTACAGAAAAAGACATTGAAAAATTCAAGAATAATAGAGATGTTAAAGCAGTAAATGTAGTAACTGATGTTGGATATTCTTGGCTAGATGGTAGTACAAACAGTCAGAGACCATATTTACATCTATATTCTATAGACCAAAATAGTTTTGATAATATGAGCCTTAAACTAATTGAGGGTAGATACCCCGAAAACAGTAGTGAAATTGCAATTGATGAAGACGTGC
Organism: uncultured Clostridia bacterium; assembly: GCA_944391835.1. GTDB lineage: Bacteria > Bacillota > Clostridia > TANB77 > CAG-508 > CALXVA01. Next base: position 878 of record CALXVA010000126.1, read on the forward strand.
TATTAAATTCTAGTAAGCAGTATAAACTAGGAGATACTATTACTTTGAATATAGGCGATAGATATGAGGGAGATAAATATGTTAGCTCTGGTTTTGATTATTTACATTACAAAGATGAGGGAGTGCCAGAGGATGTTTTGGAGCTATCATTGGGCGAAAGCACAACAGAAACAGATACATCATTAGCTGAAAGTAACACCAATGGAAGTAATGCAGGAGAGAATATATTAGCTGAAAGCAAGAACAGTGGAGATGCTTTAGACGATAATACCCTAAATGAGCGAGAGACTAGTGAAAATAAATCACACGATGCTGAATCTATAAGCAATTCTCAAGAAAAAGCAAATATTAAAGCAGATAAAACTACAACAACGGAAGAAACACTTAAAGTAAAAACCACAAAAGAATTTAAAATAGTTGGAATAATTTCCAATAATGATTTACCGATAAGACGTGTTAGCTATTTGATTGATGCTGGTTTTACCTGTGTAACAAACGGACTAAATGATGGTCAAACAGAAATGTATATAGCATTAAAAAAGCCATATAATTGCATAGAATCTTTTAAAGAAATGATTGGTGTAGATTTTAGTCAAAGAGGTGAAATGTACTGGAATTCAAATTCGACTTATAATTATTCTATCAATTATAATTTGCTGAACTGGGAATCAATAGAACTAAGCGACTTAGCTTCAATGATTATTGCTCTATTTATTGTAATTACAGTAATAGTAATGATTACAAGTATTTATTGTATAAAAAATGCATTTGCAATATCACTTACAGAAAAAATTAGAATGTATGGAATGCTTTCTAGCGTAGGTGCAACCAAGAAGCAAATCAAAAAAAGTGTAGTTCAGGAAGGTATGATACTAAGTCTAATAGGTATTCCAATCGGAATTTTAGTAGGAACCATACTTGTGTATATTTTATCAATTATAGTAAGTAGCATAATTGATGAAGCAATAAACATTAAAATTGTATTTAATATGCCAATAGTGGCAATAATAATAGCTACAATACTTAGCTTTGCTACAATATATTTATCGTGCCTATCAGCAGCAAGAAAAGCAAGGAAAGTTACGCCACTAGAAGCAATAAGAAGTTCAAACGAAATAAAAATAAAGAGAAGAAAAATAAAATCACCAAAAATCATAAAGAAAATATTTGGAATGGGTGGTGTAATTGCATATAAAAACCTTAAACGTAGTAAGAAAAAATATAAAACTACAGTAGTATCAATAGCTATAAGTGTATTCATATTCATTGCCACTTCAACACTTATAACATATGCATTTGAAGCAATGGGAGGCTTCTACGAAGATTATGATTTTAATATAAATGTTAGCACGTACTCTAGCGATGGGCAAAATTTGTTAGATATACTAAATGCTGGCAACTTCCAAGAATATACGTTAGTATATAAAATTCCAAGCGATACTGCCTCTTCTAAAACTATGCAAATAGAAGATAAAAATATATTGTCAGACTTTGGAATAGAAAGAATTAACAATTTAGAAATCAGTTCAACTCCACAGATAATTGTAATAGGATTAAATGGCAAAAACTTTAAAGAGTATGCAGAAAAATTTAACTTGAATTATGACAAAATAAAGGATAAAATAATTTTAAATGACTATGCACAAATATTTGAAGATGGCAGAACAATAAAAGGAAGAAATTTAAAATGCAAAGAGGGAGATACTATCTTAGGCATTATAGATGGTGTAAACTTAAGCCTTGAAATAGCAAAAATTACAGATGAATACCCAAGTGGTTTGTATAATACTTCTTACGGTAATGGGCTTGCCGTTGTAAATGTAGAGGAATATGCAGACAAGCTAAAATTTGTGCCAGAAAATTTAGCACTCAATGTGGAAAAACCGGCAGATGTCACAGAAAATATAAATACAAATTATGAGGACGTATACGCACAAAACATAGAGCAACAAGTGAAGTTTTATAATGCTGTAAAATTATTGGCATCAGTATTTGCGTATGGGTTTATTGCAATAATCACTTTAATTGGAATAACAAATATTTTTAACACTTTAACTTCAAACATTGAATTAAGGCAAAAAGAATTTGCAATG
>CALXVA010000127.1 GCA_944391835.1 uncultured Clostridia bacterium
GTAATCCTGTAGGTCTAATAATTTGTTCAACATACTCTCCATGAGTCTTTTCAAGTTCATAATCACCAGGAGTTGCTGATACATAGATGGCTTGTTTTATTTTCTTTTCAAATTCATCGAACTTTAGAGGACGGTTATCAAGGGCACTAGGTAATCTAAATCCATAATCAACTAGATTTTGTTTTCTAGCTCTATCACCATTATACATTCCTCTTACTTGAGGTAAGGTTACATGAGATTCATCTACTATTAATAGATAATCGTCGCCAAAGAAATCCATAAGAGTTGTAGGGGTTTCGCCAGGTTTACGTCCTGCCATAGGTGCAGAATAGTTTTCAATACCATGACAGAATCCTGTTTCTTCTAACATCTCTATATCATAGTTAGTTCTTTGTTCAAGACGTTCTGCGGCAAGAAGTTTATTTTCGCTTTTAAGTTCTACTAAACGTTCTCTCAACTCTTTTTTTATCCTTTTAATCGCTTCTTTTAATTTATCATCACTAATTACAAAGTGACTAGCTGGGAAGATACTAATATTTTTCTTATTAGAGATTACTGTTCCTGTTAAGACATCTATTTCACTAATTCTATCTATTTCACTACCAAAGAATTCTATTCTATAACCTGTTTGATTTTGATTAGTAGGAATTATTTCTAAGACATCTCCTCTTACTCTAAAAGTACCACGATGAAAGTCTAAATCATTTCTTGCATATTGCATTTCCACAAGTTTTACTAAGACTTCATTTCTCTCTATTTCTTCTCCTACTCTTAGAGTTAACATTTTATTTTTATATTCTTCAACTTCTCCTATACCATAGATACAAGAGACACTAGCGACAACTATAGTATCTTTTGATGAAAGTAAAGCTGAGGTTGCTGCATGTCTTAATTCATCTATCTCATCATTTATAGATGAGTCTTTTTCAATATAAGTATCAGTACTAGGAACATATGCTTCTGGTTGATAATAATCATAATACGAAACGAAGTACTCTACATTGTTCCCTGGAAACAATTCTTTCATCTCTGAATAAAGTTGTCCTGCAAGAGTTTTGTTATGGGCAAGAATAAGGGTTGGTTTATTAACTTGTGCGATTACATTTGCCATGGTAAAAGTCTTACCTGTTCCTGTTGCCCCTAGTAAAACCTGGGTTTTCTTGCCTTCTTTGACTCCTTCAACTAATTCTTTTATTGCCTCTGGTTGGTCTCCACTTGGCTTGAATTTTGATACTAATTTGAACATATTTTCCCTCCTTTTTTTAGATTAATTTTTATTTAATTTTAGTTTGTATTTTAGGCTAATATTGTCATTTTTTTCACAGAATACACTGCTCGGCCACATTTTTACTATGTAACATTAGATAACACATATTAATACTCGGTAACCTATTCTAACACTTATTATATAAGAAAACAAGAAACTTATGCTAGTAGTTTCTTGATATTATTTATAGTTCTCGTAAAAATTCACTAAAAATTGAAGGTGTATCCAAATCAGTTATAATATTATCATCATTATAATTAGTTTTAATAATAACTTTTTCTATAAAATTATTTAATTCTTCGTTACAGTCAATTACGATTTTATCTTTATCAAAATAAACAGTTGAGGTAATGATGGTTGAAGCGTGTCCTAATATTTCTGATATTGCTTTTAAATTTTTATTATTTTTTAGCAGTAATGTAGTATATGTATGCCTTAAATCATGAAACTTAATATCTGGTAACCCATTATCTTTTAGTAGCTTTTTATAATATGGTGTAATAAACCCCTTGCTTCTAGGCTTACCATAAGTAGAACAACATATATAATTTCCATCAAAAAATGGATTAGTTTTATCATTTATTCTTCTACTTCTATTTTTTTCATATCTACTTTTAGCTTCTAAAATAGCTTCGAAAACCAAATCTGGTATATCTAGCACTCTATCACTACTATATGTTTTTAATTTAATTTCTTGTTTTGTATATGTTTTAGGTTTACATTCCTCCTTTGATTTTTTAGGATTAACTCCTAATTGCCTTTGAATATGAATTTTTTTATTAACAAAATCCACGTCTGAAAATTTTAAACCACTAATTTCTTGTTTTCTCAAGCCCATTAGAACTGCAAATATTATATGTAAGTATATTGGTGTTTCTTTACTTGCTCTAATTAATATTTTTACTTGTTCTAAATCTAAAACTTTATCTTTATCTATTTCTAAAGTTCTATATTTTTTCTTTTTTATATTTTTAGGCAATTCTATATCAATAGTTGGATCTATACTAATTAAGTTTTTATCTTTAGCATATTGCATTGCTGTTGTAATAACTACTTTTGCAAGTCTTCCTATTGACTCATATTTTTCTGTAGTTGTATTATAAAATTTTTGTATATGTCCTGCATTAATTGTTTCTAAATACAAATTTTCAAAATATGGGATAGCATAGTTTTGGACTATATTTCTATATGATATATAGCTATTATATGTAATATTAGGTCTCATAACCTTTTCTAGCCAATAAGTAATATAATCTTTAAATTTTATTCTTGGAATAACTACAAAGGTATGATTTTCTAATTGCACTATTTTTTTATTTCTTTCTATTTCAGCATCTTTCTTTTTTTTATGTCCTCCAAATTGTCTTATTTCTTCACTTCCATCATTGAAAAACAGTTTTACTCTAAAACCATATTTATTTTTTAATTTTATGACAGAAAATACATTATAACTAACATATCTTCTATTTATAATTGTTTCGTTAAGCATTTACGTTTCCTTTTTGTTATTACTTCTTAACATATTTTTTGCTTCTTTATAATCATCAAATAGATATATTTTTCTATACACCATATTATTATTTAATTCTTGTCTTAATGTAACTTTATACT
>CALXVA010000128.1 GCA_944391835.1 uncultured Clostridia bacterium
ATACTAAATATTAATATGAAAATAAATGAAGAAAGGAGTGTATGGTTATTTAAGTTATTAAATATATCATACAAGAAGAAAATGAGTATTTTAAATAGTGCAAGTAGTAGAACTGTTTATCGAGGATATGAATATTATAAAAATGGAAATGTAATCTCATACACGCAATTATCTGATTTTGAGTATGAGGGAGAGGTACAAGGAACAAATAGAGAACCATATCATGTAATAATAAATACCAAACACCCTAAAAGTTCATCATGTGATTGACCATTCGCTAATGGAAATGCTATATGTAAGCACATGGTAGCATAGTTCTTTGCTGTTTTACCAGAAGAATTAAAAGACTATGAAGATTGGTCAGAAAATGATTATGAAGAGGAATACTGTGGAGATGAAGAAGAGTATTATGATTATTACTATAATGAATATGAAGGATATAGAAATTATGACAAATATAGAAGTGATTTCATAAGAACGATTTTCTTTGATGAGCTTTTAATAAATTTTGTGAATAATCTCTCAGAAGAAAATTTAAAAAACATCCTAATAGATGAATTAAAAAAGGATGAAGAATATACTTTTAATAATTATTTAAAAGAGGAATTTCAAAAATATTGTTTAGATAAGAGTAATATTCATGCTATTTTAGATAAACTCAATAAGAAACTTTATAAATTATCACATGACTACGATTATAATAACAAAGATTATGCAGTTTATCTTTTAACCAAAGACGAAAAAGAAAAAATATCAAATGAATATGTTACTAATAATGATATGAAAGTAAAAATAGATAAGATATTTTTAAATCCAGAAATTGCAACATATAACAATTATAAATGGTTTGCTACATTTTATAGAGATCATAATAATAAAAAAGATATTGAAGAATATACAATGAAATTAGAATCATTTTTTGATACTTTAAAACATTATAGTATTAAAAATACAGTACCAAAATCTAATGTGCTAATTATAATTTATTTATTAAATGACTTTAACATAGAAGAAATAGCAAGATTGCTAGTTAAAAACTGTAAATGTATAGAATATGTTGACTATATTTTAGAAAACACAAAAGATTGTAATAAATTATATAATGAATTTGATAAAGTAGTCGAAAAAGAAAAATATATAAATAAAGAATATATAGCAAAAACATATTATAATTTTTATCTAGAAATATTAGATGACGAGATATACAACAAATATCTTTATTATGATTTTTTATATAGCAAAGATATGGGAGATTTAATAAAACTAAAGAATACACCTAGGTTTGACTATTATATTGATAAGATGATTCAAGATACAAAAGATGTTTATACATTAGAGAAAATTTATATATTTTTAGATAGGAAAGAAGAATTGTTTAAATTGCTATTTAAACAAGAAAATGAATATAGACTAATGGCCAATATAGAAAGTCTAAGAGATAACTACAATGATAAACTACTAAAATATTTAAAAACACGTTTTTATGAAGTTGTAGCAACAGAAAAGAATAGAAATAATTACAAGAAAGCAGCTACTTATGTAGGCACAATATCTAGATTAAATAATGGGGAAAGTTTAGTGCTTGAATTAATAAACGAACTTAAGAATTCAGGATACTCTAAAAGAATAGCTTTATTTGACGAAATAAAGAAGGTTATAATTTAGATTGGTATGAGTGGAAAATTAAAGAAAAAATTATTTTCTGTATATGATTCAGTAGAGTTCGATAGAGAGCAGCGAATAGCCAAAATAAAGTAAGTAGAATGGAGGTTGAGGGATTCAATTTCTCATAACCCGAAGGCACGTAGTCCAAAGTCTTACACCCGCAACCAGAAATTTTATTAGAGTCGCAAGAGATTGTGGACTCTTATTTTTTGCTCATTTTAAGTTACATAAAATGAATTGGGCACCATTTGGGCACAAATCTATATAAAAAGGTCTTTGGTAAACCTTGAATTTTCGATATTTATAAATATATTTGATTAAATTCTATTTGAAATAAAATAAAAAAGATTCTGCTTAAATATAAAATATTAAATTGTGAAATTAATTAAAAGTATTTAAGCAGAAACTATTATGTCTTGATTTACTTCTTTATTATTATAATTTTTCATAGAATTTTTTTCCTTTCAATTTTTTGCATAAATTTATGTGATAAGCCTCTAATTGGCTTTAAAATATTTTTTTGTATCTTCTCTATAAAGAAGATTATCAAGTTTATCTGACGCCTCTCTGTCCATTCTCGCGAATGCATGGGCATAGATATTTAATGTTGTAGATGTTTGAGCATGTCCTAATCTATTACTAACAGTTCTAACATCTAATCCTTGTGCAATAAGCAAAGTTGCATGTGTATGGCGTAAACCATGAAATGTAATATGTGGCAAGTTTTTATCTTCTAGGAACTGCCTAAACCATTTTGTAATTGTATCTGGATGCATAGGAGAGCCATCCCATTGTACAAATAAACGATTAGTATTAATCCATTTGTCTCCTAATTTTAATCTTTTTTCTGATTGTTTTCTTTTGTATTCTTTTAATAATTTAGTAATTGAATCAGGAATACTAATAACCCTGTTTGATGTTTCTGTTTTGGGATCTTTTGTATAAATTCCAATAGAAGAAACATATTGACTAGCTTGTCTTACTGTAATTGAAGAATTTTTTAAATCTACATCTTGCCATTCTAATCCTAAAACTTCTCCACGTCTTAATCCTGTAAAAATTGTTAAAAGGATAATGACTCGAAATTTTAATTCTTCGCCTTCCAATGCCTTAATTAATGCAATTGTTTGTACATCATCATAGAAATTAATACTTGGCTTTTT
>CALXVA010000129.1 GCA_944391835.1 uncultured Clostridia bacterium
ACTGCAACACAAATTGGTGTAAGTATACTGTCTTTTTTATATTCTCTTATTGATTTCATCAATTTTTTTATCATAAAGTTTTTATTCCTCCTTCATTATTTCTAATATTATTCCTCATTTTTTCTATTGTTTTATAAAATCTCTCTAGTTCATCTTTTGATATGTTTTTAATTAAATCTTCATTTAAAGTTTTAAAGGTTTCTTTTACTTCCTTGTATATTTCTTTACTTCGTTCTGGCAATACTATTCTTTTTTGTCTTGCATCACTTTTTGATGCTATCCTTTTTATTGTTTTGTTTTTCTCCATAGTAAGTAGAACTCCTGAAATAGTTGCTTTACTCACTCCAAATACTTCTTCTAAGTCCTTTTGGTATATTTCTTTTCCCTCATTTTCTACTAGATATTTAATAATTTTAGCTTGTAACGGACTAGGATGAAACTTAATTTTCTTCTCTTTTGTAATAGCAAAAATTCTTTTTCCTATTTCTACATCTAACTTTTTAAGTTCATTTGCAACGTACCTTTCCATATCACCAACCCTTTTTCATTACTATATTATAACCTAGTTAATCATAATACAAACAAAGGGAGAATTGCTACCACTTTGCTTGTTTAACATCATTAAATTTAGTATATTTTTCTTGATTTTAGGTCAAAAAATTAGTAAGGAACTGTACTAATATAACACTTTGTATTTTATTAGTCAAGTACCTTACTATATTTTTCACAATTTTTTCAAATTTCTATTCTGTAACAAGCATATCCTCCAACCCTGTTTTTTCATTATTTAGAGTTTGAAATATAATGCAAACAAAATTATCTCCATTATCATATACATAATCTTTCATATAATAAGTGTTTTCTTCATCAACTTCATATTGCATTTCTGCACAATAAAACTTATGTCCAGCAATTTCTTTTTCTTCTACACTTCCAATTGTTGAATTTTCTTCTAATGCAAGAGCATCTTCTAAATACTGTTTTGCTGTATAACCTTCTTCAAAATTTTCTTTGCTATTTTGTAAAATCAAAACCATCTTTTCAAAGTTTTCGTCCGTTATAATTGTATCATAAATTTCTGCATATATTTCACCAATATATACTGCAATTTGCTCCTTAGAAAATTGCATCATTTCTTCATCAAATTCTAAAGTTAAATCTGTATTTGCTATACTATATGAATTTACAACTGTACCAGATTCTAAGTTATTTAAGTCTAATTCGTTTGAAGAAGAATTATTATTCACATTTGCTTGATACAATACAATTGTGATGCCTAATACTATGCACACAATAAGTACAATTACAAAAACTTTAATACTTGTAAATCCATACCTATAATATGGGCTCCTTTGAGCTCTTTCAGAGAAATAATATTTATTAGCACTTTTCTTTATAACACCTTCTATTTTTAGGTATTCAAAAATTTGCTTTCCTTTTTCTGTTCCAAATTCTCGTTGTAACTCTTCTATTATCAACTCTTTTGTAATAGAATGCTTCTTACTTAATGCATCATTTTTTTCGAAAATATCCCTTGCTGTTTCTATGTCTTCTTTTGAAAATCTTTCATTTTCCACACTTTGTGTAACAATTTTTATATCCTTATCTGCCACACCGTGTTTTATTTGTTTATTTAAGTTAACAATAATTCCACCTATTACTATAAGGCAAAATAGTAATGACACTATATAGTCTTGTAATATTGCAGATCCAATTTCTTCCGTTTGATATAAAGCTGTAAAGTATTCAAAATTTAATGGTATTTCTGATTTATTCATTAGAATTATTGGTATTATAATTAGCATAGTTACCGTGATAGCTATAAATGACACAATAGAAAGAATTATTGGTAGCTTTTTGTTTATTTTAGCTTTAGTCAATTTATAGCCATAAAATGCACCAATTACTATAACTATTGATAAAAGAGCATAAATTACATCTCCAAAAATATATGCGAGTATCCATGGAATAGTTCCAATAAATGCTCCTATTAAAGCTCCTAAAGTTCCAATAACATATCTGTTTTTTACTTTTTCTTCCATATTTTTCTCCTTTAATTTTAATTTTTACAGAAATTTTTGAACGTTTTCTTATTTCTATATTCGTATTATACCATAAATATTTTTAATTAAAAGAGAAATATGTTATTTTTTTAATTTTTTATTTATATATGTTTTTTATTTTCAAAAACTTGGTCCATATATTCATCTGGATATACATTGTCTAAAAATACATCTATACTTCCATTTGCAGGTACATTGTTTATTCTTTCATTTTGTCTTATTGCTGCCATGGATGATATTGTTATATTAAACACCATGAATACTGCCACACTACTGGTCATTACTTTAACCTTATGGCTTTTCACAAATTCTTCTATTTTAGGAATTAGTGGCTTTATATATGAAGTATACAAAAGTCCTGCAAATCCCCAGTAACTGCAATGAATTAATGTTGTTCTTCCATTTCGTTCATATTACCACCCTGAGAATAATATATCAGGCATTTATTAATTATCTTTTTATTTCTTCTTAAATCATTCTTAATTTTATTGATATTAACTGCTTATATTTATAAGAGAAGTGGCTTCGCCTTTTGTAGCATTTCGCTTCGCGAATATGCACGGTCAAAAGAAACTTAACCTTGTTGCTCCGGAAATTTCTAGCGAAATTTCCTATGCAATAAAATATTTTTTTTTTGAGTAGAGAATAAATAATTATTTTATTTATTCCCTCTCACACCACCGTACGTACCGTTCGGTATACGGCGGTTCA
>CALXVA010000130.1 GCA_944391835.1 uncultured Clostridia bacterium
CATATTCTACTTCACAATTTATTTTCTTCAATTCTTCTGTTGCTAATTCACTTTCCATTCCTACTACTGAAATCATATTATATTGTATTATTTCCGGCTCTTGTGGTCTTAATTTTATTACTGCAAATACTATAATAATTGCTAGCAAAATTATTATTATTGGTATTATTATTAATTTTTTGTGTCTTTTTATTTTTATTGAAGCTTCACTTTTTATTTTATTTTCGCTTTTTTGTGCTTTTTCCTTTTCTTTTACTTTTTTCTTTTTTGCGTCTTTCTCGGCTTCTACTTTATTTTCTTTAACTACTATAGAATTGGCATTTTCCGCATTTGTTATATTTTGCGTTTCTGTATTTTTCTCTGTCTTTTCTATAGTACTATTGCTTTGTTCTGTGTTTCTATTTTCTTGTATATTTGAATTGCCTTCATTTATATTATTTTGTGAAGCTTTATATTTTTCTTGTTCAGCTTCATGTAAATTTTCTTGTGTAGCCACATGTTCTGCCTGCATATCTTGTGCTTGTGTGTTTAGCTCTTTTGGTATGTCTTTTGCTGTTTCATTCGTGCCAGTCATTATACTTAGTGTTCCATCATGAGTGTCTGCTTTAGAATTTTCCGTAAATATTTTTTGCATTTTTTTATCATTATAGTCGAACAATACTCTTGGCTTTTCTATTCCATTATATACCTTTTCTAAATCTTCTTTTAATTCTGTGGCACTTGAGTATCTATCTTTTGGATAATAGCTACATGCTTTTAGTATTATTTCTGCTATTTCTCTTGTTGCATTTTGTGGTGCTTTTAGTTTTTCACCAGATATTCTTTTGTAAAGTGCTTCTTCCCTTGCTTCTAGTGTTATTTCTTCTGGATAATCTGGTAAAAATGGTAAGCGGTTATAGTTAAAGTATCTATATAGCATTATACCCAGTGAGTAAACATCTACTGTTTTGTTTCCTTTTTCATTTTTATATAACTCTGGTGCCATATAGTTTTCTGTTCCCTTTTTTGACATATTTGAAACTGTTTTTTCTATATGTTTTGCTATTCCAAAGTCTCCTAATTTATATACTCCTTTTTTATTTACAAATATGTTGTCTGGCTTTATATCTCTATGTATTACTTTATTTGCTTCACAGTCTTCTAATGCTGTTGCTATATCTATTGCCATTTTTAGCATTTCTTTGTCTGTTATGTTGTTTTCTAATACATAAGCATCTAGATTTTTAAGAAGTTCCATTCTTATGTTTATTATCCAGCCTATTTCATTTTTCTTTTTTACTATTTCGTAATCTTCTATATTTACTATGTTTTCGCTATCTTTGAAAATGGACATGAACTTAATTTCTTCTACCCATTTTTTTACTGTTTTTTCATAGTAAGTTGTTATATTAGATTGTGTCATTCCTTCTGTTTTTAATGTTTGTATTTCTGCTTTGCCTTGCGGTATTTCTATTTGTTTTATTGCTGAATAGGTAGCTATTCCAAATTCCTCTTTTTTGGCTTTATATACTTTTCCATAAGATCCTTCTCCTATTAGCTCTTCTTCCTTCCATTGCTCACCAAAAAATGTTTTAACTATTTGCGTTTTATTTTTCTTTTTTACTCCTAACATTTTTATTCCTCTTTCTATTTATATCTGTAAAGTGTCCTTGTTCTAACTTCTGTATTGCTATCCTCCGTTACTTTTTTATCACTGTATGATGACCAATCAGACCATTTATAATAATCGTATATTGTAATTTTTTCTTTTACAGTATATTCATACCTTAAGTATTCTCCATTATATCCCCAAGCGTCATATCCACAGCTACTACATTTACTTCCTATAGAATAAAGAGGTTCATCTGTAACAGTATTAGCTGTTGCTGGTGTTGTTTTCTTAAATAATGATATTGTACTTCTATACGAACTAGCACTCTCATTATTTGGGAATTTATCATATGTACCAGCCACATACCAAACTCCATTAATTTTAGCACAACAATGATTGTATGTATATCCACGTACTGTTCCTGTTTGTGTATATTCTTTTGTGCTCGTATCTTGTGCTGGACTACTTAATACTTCTTCATATGTTTTATATTGATAATGTTCCCCTTCTTTTATCCATCCTGATAAACTACTCTTTTCAGACGTTGTAGTCTGTTTTGTTCTTGAGCTATACTGAGTTTTTTCTTCTATTTGATACTCGTTCGAATTTATTCCGCTTGGCAATTTTTCCATCCAATCTGACCATTGAGTGTTTTTATTTGATTCATTTGAAGTTTTACTATTATTAGTTTCTCTATCAATTTCTTCATCTGTTTTATCTTCTGAATTATCATTTTCTTTCTTTCCTAAACTAACAAGTATTTCTACTGTGCTTCCTACATTAACCTTTTCTCCCTCTTCTGGCATTTGGCTTATTACTATATCTTTTTCTACTTTTTCATTGTTTTGCTCTGTAAATGTTACTAATAGACCTAATTCTTCTAATTCTTTTTGTGCTTCCTCTCTTGTTTTTCCTATAACCTTTATTACTTCTACTTTTTTCACTGATACTGCTACTTTTAATGTTACTACTGTTCCTTCGTTTACTAATTCATTTTCTGGAATAGATTGTTCTAATACTTTTCCTATTTCTTCTTCGTTTTCTGTTTCTACATATTCATATTCTACTTCACATTTTATTTTTTGCTATTCTTCAGTTGCTACTTCACTTTCCATTCCTACTACTGAAATCATACTATATTGTACTATTTCTGGCTCT
>CALXVA010000131.1 GCA_944391835.1 uncultured Clostridia bacterium
TCCATCATCAACATATTCTTTTACAAAACATAAATCATTCTCCTTTACATATCTTTGCAAAATATTCCTTTGATTACCGATACTTTCGCTTTCTTGCTTGTCGCCATCTTCTCTAGACAATCTTATATACATTCCAACTTTAAAGTTCTGGCTTTTTAAATCTAGCATCTGACCTCCTATCCGTAATCATCTACAATTAAATTGTAATATGTTTAAAATTATTTTGCAATAATATGTAATAATTACTTAGTTTTTATTTTTAAATTTTCTAAATAATCTTTAAAAATTAATCCTATTGTTTCTTTCACATCCTTTTTTTCTTCTGTAAATATACAATATGTATTAAATTCTAGCCCATTACATTTTGTCTTTTTATTATCTTTACTCATATTCACATCATCTCCAAATTAAATATCTAATACAGAATATTAAAGAAAATGGCTTGTTATGACACTTAAATAAGTGTGTTTGTCAATGTACTGGAAAAAAAGCATAAAAAAAGACACCCAATAATGTTTTCACACTATTAGGTGTTATCTTAAGCAACTTTTTGCTAACACTTTTTCTTAATTAATAAATCTGTGCAATGCCTTTGTCATCACACTTTCTTTGCATATTTTATATGTATTTACATATTTTGTCAATATCTATTTAGAAAATTTTGCAATCTCGGTATTTATTCCATTTAATTTAAAATAATTTCCTCAGTTAAAGTTTCAAAAATTGCCTTTTCTATTTTATTTTTTAAAATACGAATGTTATCGTATCTATCTACATTTTTTAGAAACCATTTTTTAATATCAGTTTTTTCTATAATTTCTTTTTCATCTTCTTTTAACTTGTGTATAATTTCATTAAAACATCTATCAATTATTATTTCTTTTTCTGCTTTGTTTAATTCTTGATATTTAATGCAATCACCTATTCTAGAAAACATTGCAGGTCCCAATATTTTTTTTATTTCATCTTCATTATTAAAATTAGTTGTGCAGACGAATACACAATTTTTCAAATCCACATCATAGTTAGCATCAACAAATCTTCCTTCGTCAAACATTTCATAAAATGCATTATAAAAAATTGGATTAACTTTATCAAACTCATCAATAAGTACTATATTCGTCTCTCTACTTTGCAGGTCTTTAGCAAAACTACTTCTAGAATGATCTCCACCAAAAACATAATTGTATGCCTCTTGATTTTGCATCATAGAAAACTGTATTCTAAGCAACTTTCCCCCTAAAGATTTACTTATACTTTTAGCTGTTTCTGTTTTTCCAACTCCTGATGGACCATATAATAAAAGCACGATTGGTTTATCTTTTAGTCTGGTAAGTAATTTATATAATGATGATGTAATTTCTTTTTTACATTTTTCTTGACCAATTACATCTTCATTCATCTTTAAATATATACTCTTCAGTTTACTTCTATTTATTGTTTCATATTTTGAACTTTTAAACTCCATAATATCAGAATATTCTGAATTTAATGATTGTACTACTCGTCTAGGTGGATTATGTATAAATAAGTTTTCAATATCACTATTTAATGTTATTACATTTACAAAATTACTAATCGCATGTTCTAGTACACTAGCATAATCATCTGCTCTAACTATACAATTTTTTATATGTTTTTTTCTAGCAATCCAACCATTTGGACTTGCAGAGTCATTTTGTCTAATTTGTTTATTATAATATTGAATTAACTCCATAAAGGTAATAATTTCATCATCTTTTTGAATTTCATCATTTATCAAATTTTCAAAATCTCTTTTTGAACCTATAAAAATTACAATTCTATCAATCATTTTTTTCAACCCCTGCTAATAAAACATCATATACATCTAATTCTTTTTTCATCTCTTCATTCGCTCCATCTTGCTTATCAGATTCTTTGATATATGAAGGATTATCTTTACTAATTGTTATTTTTTCATCTAAATTTAATTCATTGTTAATATTTAATTTTTCTAAAGTAGTTGTACCAACCTTTATTCCATAAATGCTTAAATTCATTTTTAATAAATCTGATATTTTATAATTATTCTTAAATGCTTCAATATTAAATCTTAATACCACTTTTTCTTTATCTTTTTTCCCTACAAACTCAAAATATCCTTTTCCTGCCTTTATAGCATTATCAATCTTATCTATAAAAAGATCAAATTCACCAGCCTTAATTCCACCACTCTTTCCTAACATTGTCATATATGGAGATATCATAACAATATATGATAATGAATCTTTTTCAACAAATATTTCATAATTTTTGAAGTTTTCAATACATGTATCTCCTTTTTCTAATATATTTATAAAATCTGTTAATATAGTATTCTTTAATATGTTTTTTGCCATTCTATTTGTATTTAAAGATGTGCCTAAATCTAAATTAGCATCTATTTTACTTTCCAGTCCTAATATTGCTTTAAAAACTCCAGAAATTCCAACAGAGCCAGATGTCTTAGTTTTAGCATTTAAATTTTCTTCAGTTCCATTAAGTAATTCTGTTGTTTTTTCTAATTTTCCTCCTTCAACTATTTGTACATAATCTGTTACTGATTCTTCATCAAAATATATTATTTTTTGCATCTTTATTTTATCATTTTTACCCATTTAAATATTCATCTCCTATTTTCCTGATATAATAGAAAAGCAAAATAATCCTGTAATATAAAATTACTCTCATACTTTGCTTTTCTCTTGTAAAACTATTATAAATATTCTT
>CALXVA010000132.1 GCA_944391835.1 uncultured Clostridia bacterium
TATTTTTTTATTTTATAACCATTGAAATTTTTATAGGAAAATTCGACATTTATTAGAAATTAGATTAAATTTATTTTAACATTTTTTAGTTCATTTAAAGCTTGGATTAATATTTTTTCCTATATTATAAGAACTACAATAAGATATAAATAAATTGAAAAAAAGTAGACATTGAGGCATTTTAAAATGCCTCTTGACTTTATTTCTCGATATCAATATAAACTCGTTCGTTTGGATAGTACATTCCTAATTTTTCTCTTGCTATTTGTTCTATATATTCATCAGAATTAATATTTTCTTTCATTTCATTTAATTCATTTTGTTCTTCCTGAGCTGTCTCAATATTATCATTGTATTTTTTTCTTTCTTGTGCATAATTATTTAAAGTCTTTTGTTGTGCTATTACAGTATATATGAAGTATATAATAAAAACTAGCACCAACATTTTTCTAAATAAACCACTAATATTTTTATTTTTCATATGTATTTTCACTCCAGAACTAATCTATATATTTATTTCTACATTTTTCCAAAAAATCCTTCTAAATTTATTAAATTTTATTAGAAAATTTGTATTTTTTTTTATTTTTTATATTTATTTTGTACTTTGCCTTGATTTTTGTAAAAAAATCTTTTGTCGAATTACCTATTTTAATGCCAATTTTGGATAATGGTTTAATAAAATATCTTATAATAATATTTAAAATAAATTTAATAGGAGTATAGATAATTTTCTTTAATATTCTAATTATTGTTACAGATGCTTTAATAAAATACTTACTAAAAATTAACATATATAGAAATACTCCAAATATTACTCCAATAAAAATATATCCTCTTAATTCTCCATTGTTAAATGAGAAAATACTATATAAAAGAATTGTTCCAGCAAAAACCCAAAATAAAAAGTCTTGAATATATGTAATAAAATCTAGAGTTTTAAAACTTTTCCTTAATATTCTAAAAATGTCAAATAAAATGCCAATACTTATTCCAGTTAAAATAAATAATAAAAATATATAAAGTTCATTCAAAAAATGTGCCTCCTTTTGTTTTTAGTTATTAACATTAAGTACATTTCATTTGCAAAACTGGTCATGTTCTCATCACTTGAAAATCTTGCCTAGTATTCCCCCACTACTCTTCTTATCTAAATCTTTTTCACTATAACCTAAGTTATATATTTCTCCATCAACTATTACTTCAGCAGTGTCTAAACTTAATTTATTTATTCTTAAGTTTTCGCCTTTTACTGTTAATAACCCCAACTCTGTTTCTAGTATTACTATTTGATCATCAAAACTAAGCACATCAAGCACACCTGATATTGTTAGCTTTTCTCTGTTTTCCAATAGCAAGTTTTGAACCATATTATTATTTGTAAGATTATTATTTTTTCTTTCATCAATAGTCATATGTAACCCTCCAATTATCTTTATTTTATTATGTAGCTATAAAATATTATATTCACAACTTGTCTATTTTAGAACAAGACATAGAAAAAAGCACTTCAAATAATTATAAATTTGAGGTGCTTTTCTCCTTTACTTTTTTCCTTGTTTATGCTTTTTCATATCTGCTAATACATCATCTACTATATCAGCTCTTCCTCCAGATAAAACTTGTACTATATCAAAACCAGGCCTTCTATTTCCTTCGATTATAACAGGTCCATTTTCAGAAATAGCCACATCCCAACCCACAACAAGTATCTTATCGCTTTCTAAACTAGCATCCAATACCATTTTCTTAGCTTCTTCAAAATAAGGTATTTGAAAGCCATCAAATCTAGTATGAGAAATAGGATGCTCTCTATATTCATTCAAGTCCTTATCAATAGCATTTCCTACAAGTCTTCCTGTATCCATATCTATATTTACCGCCATACCTCTTGCATGAAAATTATCTATTGCATTTACGCCATTTCCAACTCGTAATCCCATCCATAAAATACGTGGTCTCCCATAATTATTAAAAGTCATTATACGCATAGTATTTACACTTCTAGTGCATAAATTATTCATTATAGGATGTTGAATAACTAATTCTTCCAAAAATATTCTATTTTGAATAGCATTTTTAAAATATTCTTCTTTGTTTACTATATCTTTTGAATATTCTTTTTTTACATTTTCACCGCCTAGTCCATCATAAGGTTTAGACATAAAAGCTTCGTGAGTATCTAAAAATTCTAGAAATTCTTGGTAATTGCCCTCCTGTGGCACAAAAAATTCTCTTTTTGTGTATTTCTTAAAATCCTCTAAAAAGTTTGGTTTTATAGTATACCTTTGTTTATATTCACTAGGAGATACTATTTCATAAAATTTATTTTCCTTTCTTGTACTAAGGTATTTTTTTCTTTCTGCTTTCTTCTTATTATATAATCTATAATTTAAATAATCACTAAGTGCAAAACCGTATCTAAAAACACAATATCCCGTATCAAATATCATTTTTATAAGATTCTTATCTTCCCTCTGTGCTACCCTCTGTAAATTGTAAAAGTATCTTTTATAATCTGCCGAAAAAATATATGAATAAAAAGCCATAATTGTTTCTTAACCTAAATTTTCTTAGGTTTTCTCCTTTCTTTATTTTTATTTATTAAAATTCACTTTCTGGTATAGCAAAAATGTCAAAATTCTTATGTGAATTGTAATCATAATTCAATAATATTGATTATTAATATAATCAATTGTAATCTAAACTTATA
>CALXVA010000133.1 GCA_944391835.1 uncultured Clostridia bacterium
TTTTAAATCATCTATTTTTTTAATTCTCTGATGCATTCTAGGCGTATACTTCAACTTTTGTATTTCCTCTTCGATTTTTTTCATTATTCTTTTAGCTGCATTTTCAGCACATAAATCTTCTGTAATATATTCATAAATTCTACTAATCTCTCTATATGCTGTAGGCGTAATTATTACATTATAGAAATTAGTAGTCATACTTTTGTCTCAACTCCTTAAAAAATATATCAGCTTCTATTCCTTCTCCTCTTTCAATTTCCTCTTCTGATTTTTTTAATTTATTTACTATGTCTTTCATATTTTTCTCTGTAGCTTTAATATTAAATAATTCTTTCATACTCGTTGCTCCTTCCTCATATAAAAATTTAATATATACATATCATAATTTACATAATTTGTAAATACTTTTTGCAAATTTTTTTAATTGTATTAAATAAAAAGTGTAAAACACCCCAACACTCTCTTCCTACCTAAATCCCTTTCCCCAAGCTTCTCTTGCGCTTGATATTACTATAAATGCTTTAGGGTCTATCTCCTGTGCAATGTCTTTTATCTTTGCTACTTCTCCTCTTGAAGCAACGCACCATAGTATCATTTTTCTTTCTCTAGTATACATTCCTTTTGCATAAATTGCTGTGCTTCCTCTGTCCAGCTTTTTTCCTATCTCTTGCGCAATTTCTTTATATTTGTTTGAAACTATAAACATAGTCTTAGTAAAATAAATTCCCTCAAACACAATGTCAATCATTTTACCACTTAAATATATTGCTATTGCAGAGTACAATCCTATTTCTATTTCTCTAAAGAACAATACATTTAAGAATACTATACTAATGTCAACTATAACAATTAAATTGCTTGCTTTAAAGTGTGGTTTATATGCTCTAATAATGTATGTTAGTAAATCGGTTCCTCCTGTTGAAGCATTCGCCTTTAGTACTATAGCCGTTCCAAGTCCAATAAGTATTCCACCATAAATACAAGCAAGTAATCTATCTTCAGTTAATGGATTAAATGTTTCAAATATATCTATAAAAGTAGATAGTACTATTGTTCCTATAACACCTTTGATTGCCGTTTCTTTTCCTACCTTTATTATGGTTAGTATAATTAATGGTATGTTTAAAATTAACATCGTTGTTCCTAATGGCAAGTTAAATAAGTAATAGATGATGGTAGCAATACCAGCAAATCCACCAGAAGATAATTGATTAGGTAATAAAAACAAGGATGTTCCTAATGCCATTAACGCACACCCTAGTATTATTTCTATTCCTTCTTTTAAATATTTTTTTATCAAAATTTGAGTTCGTGTAAGTTTCTTCACTAGATTCTCCTTTAAAACTAATTTAAATATCTTTCATTTTAACTATTTCTGCTTTTCTAACAGTAAAATTTAGAAAGCAAATATTCAAGAATAAAACACCTGTTACTGGTATTATTACCAATAATAGGTGTTTTATTCTTAGTTTATATCTTACTCATACGACTCTAATATTTCCATTTCAAATTTGCCCGGTTTTATATTATCATCTTTTTCTATTATTACATCTACATCGTAAACTTCTTTTAATTTTGTTATATTCTCTTTTTTATGACCTATAATGTTATTTACATTTTTGTCGTTTGCCTTTATTTTAACCTTTTTTACTTTTGCATTTACCTTTTTTATCTCATTTACTATGCTATCATACCACATACTAGACTCCACTAATTGTCTAAATGCTGGATGATATGGTCCTGCAACTACACTACTTTCTTTTAAACTTGGATCTGTTATTTCTTCTGTGTTTTGCAATCCAATTCTTATAACAGTTATCTTCTTTCTATTAAATAAATCTACAATCTCTTTGCATCTTTCTACTGCTTGTCCTACTGTAAGAGGGGTATATTCTCCTCTTTGGTATTCTTCAGCAAGCTCAGTATCTTTAATAACCAATACTGGGTAAATTCTAACGATTTCTGGTTTTAGTTTTATTAACTCTTTTGCAGTATTTATTTCGTCTTGTTTTGTACTTTCTGGAAGTCCTACCATCATTTGATGACCTAGTACAAATCCATATCTTCTAATAAGTTTTGATGCTTTTTTTACATCTTCGCCTGTATGACCTCTTTTGCATCTACTTAATATATAGTTATTTGTAGATTGTACTCCTAGTTCTATTGTTTTAACATGATACTTTTTTAATCTCTTTAAAATATCTTTATCTATACAATCTGGTCTTGTAGATACTCTAATACTATGCACTTTTTTGTTTTCTATGTATTCTTGTACAGCTTCCAAAAGTTCTTCCTGCTTTTCTTTCTCTATTGCTGTAAAGCTTCCACCAAAAAATGCAACTTCTACATATTTATGGTCATCTTTAAAGTTTTTAAGATAATATTCTATTGTATCCTTTACATCTTGTTTTGTTACCATTTTAGTTTGCCCACTTATTTTCTTTTGATTGCAAAATGTACAATTATTTGGACAACCTAAATGTGGTACAAAAATTGGTATGATGTATTCTTTCTTCATATTGCTAACCTCCTATCTGTTCCTAACTTTCAGCAAAAGGGGACGGGCTTATTTTGCAAATTTTTCTAATGCTTTTCCTGCAGCATCCATTTCAGCATTTTTCTTTGTTCTACCTTCTCCTATAGCTAGTTCCTTTCCATCTGCCTCAACTTTTACAGTAAATGTTTTATCGTGGTCTGGCCCT
>CALXVA010000134.1 GCA_944391835.1 uncultured Clostridia bacterium
CATATTCAAAAGCATATGAAATTTGTAAAAACTCAACAATATATACTATGGAAGGAAAAGAATTACAAGATGAAGAAAATGAGTATCTAGAATATATTATGCCAACGTTATATAAAATTGCTACAAAGGTTCAAGAATACGTATTAACCAACACTATAAAATTTGACAAAATTTACTTGACAGGAACAATGTCTGTTGTAAATAATATAGACTTATATTTTCAAGAATTTTTCCAAACAGAAAAATGTGAAATATTAAAACCATATTTTATTAAGGAAAACTTAAAAATTAATATAAAAGATTATATAGAAGTAAACTCAGCTATTGCAATTGGTATGCAAGGATTAGGCTATGGAATAAAAAATATGAACTTTAAAAAGCCAAGCCTTTCAGATCAATTACCAGATTGGTTAAAAGTAGATGTGAGTTTAGGTAAAAAAGAGAAAAAACCAAAAGCACGCCTTGATTTAAGCATGAAAGGAAAATTTGATGCAACAGAAAAATGGCTATTAAGAGGTGCTATGGGAGTATTTATACTTACATTGCTATATTCTGGATTTTCAATTTATTTAGATAACAGGATAAATGGCAAAATAACAGAAGCAGAGGAAGTAAGTTCTTATACAGATGTTCAAATAGCTTTAGCTGAAAGTGATATAAATAATGTAAAGCAGAAAGCAAATAGATATATGGATATGGAAAATAATCTTAGAAATATTAACGATAAGATTGAAGATGACTTGAGTTTGAAAGGCTCAATTCCAAATTTACTTATGCAAATTGCGTCTAGTATACCTAAAGCAGTACAAGTAACAGAAATAGAAAATACGTCTGATAATGAGGAAAGACATATTATAATATATGCACAATCACTATATTATGATGAACTTGGATATTTCAAAGCAAAACTCAAGGAAGATGGAATATTAACCAATGTGGTTTCAACACAAGGTGAAAAGCAAGGCGATTTTGTTAAAATGGTTATAGAGGGGGATTTGCCATGAGAAAGATATTGATTTCTATTTTACTTATATTACTAATTATATTGGCATATTTCACTATATTTGAAGGAATATCTATAGGAAATTTCGAAGTATTAAGTGCAACGGGAATCGTTAAATTAAACGATGATTTAACAGCAAAAATTGAAGAAGCAAATAGGAAAATTAAAAGTGACTTACAATCTAAGGAAACAGAATTAAAGCAAAACATAGATATTTTATTGGATAATAAAGAAAGTTATTACAATTTAGCAAATGTAAGTACAGAAAGTGAAATAAATAGAGCAAATACAGAAGAAACATACACATATGAATATTTGAGCATAAAAATTGGTAGATATGCTAGAACTGAAGGCGTTAATTTAACAATGAATGTAAAAACAGGAGATGCAGGAGATGAAGTTACAAAAAATTTGGACTTTACATTAGTAGGACAATATTTTGCAATAATGGACTTTATATCTGCACTAGAAGATGATAGTGAGCTTGAATTTAGAATTAAAGATTTTCATATGACACCATCATCTGGAGATAATTTACAAGCAACATTTAACGTAACAGGAGTTAGAATTAAAATAGAAAATACAACAGTGTCAGTTGATGATAATACACAAGAAAATGCTCAAACAAATGCACAAAATGCAGGCGATGTTGCACAATAAAAGAAATGGAGGAAAATATGCTAAAATCAGTAATAAAAGAAATTTTTATAATATTACTATTAAGTATAGCTATATTATTAATATTGGGAATACTGTTTTATGACTATATTCCTATAAATAGAGTTGTACCACAACCAGAAGCATATAGTACACCTGATGAAGTAAAAAATGAAATAGACGAAGAAATAACAGAGTCAGAAAAAATCGAGGTAACTTATGAAGTTACTGATGCAGATTTAAATATATATAAACAAACAGGTAGTTATACAGAAGGTAAGGCAAATCCATTTGCTTTAGAAAGTACAACAGATGAAAACAATACAAATGAAGAAAATAGTGTTAATGATACTAATGATAACAATAACACAAATAATAACAATAATGATGATAATTCAGATACAGTAGATAAAAATTCAACAGGCACATTTTTTAATGAAGAAGGAATTAAATAGTAATATATTTAATTCATAAGTAACTTAGGTTATATTTATTTTATATAGATATACACAAAAAATTATAAAGGAGGAGTTTTTTATGTTTAAGAGCGAAAAGGGTATTACTTTAGTTGCTTTAGTTATAACAATAGTTATATTAATAATTTTAGCAACAGTATCTATTTCATTTGCAGTAAATGATGGATTATTTACTAGAGCACAAGAAGGTGCAGATATGTATGTAGAAGAAGCAGAACAAGAGCAATCTACATTAAATCTTATAGATAGTTCATTTGCAAATTTAATGGGAAAATATGGTGATTAATATTTTTTAGAAAAGTTTTAAACGGTTTAAAATTTCTTTAAACTATAATAAAGAGGTTATTACTTGTCAAATATAATTTAAAATATATAATTATATTTTAAGTATAACCTCTATTTAAAAATAAGGAGGGGCATATGGACTATATATTATACTTACTAATATTTTGCATCGGTGCACTATTTGGTAGCTTTTTTACATTAGC
>CALXVA010000135.1 GCA_944391835.1 uncultured Clostridia bacterium
AACATGGAGAGGTGGTCGAGTTGGTTTATGGCACCAGTCTTGAAAATTGGCGTAGGTTTGTAGCCTACCGTGGGTTCGAATCCCACCCTCTCCGCCAAGTCAATAGAAGTTAGAGATAAATGTTAGATTTTCTAACTTCTATAATAATATGGAGGCGTACCCAAGTGGTTGAAGGGGGCAGTTTGCTAAACTGCTAGGGTTCGTAAGGGCCGCGGAGGTTCAAATCCTCTCGCTTCCGCCATAATAAAAAACTATAGAAGAAATTCTATAGTTTTTATTTTAAGAGAATAAGAATCTTATGTACCTGCTTGAAGTCTTCAGTTATTATTTCAGGAAGGTCATTATTAATATATTCCAACCTTTCTCATATAATTTATATATGAATTATCAATATTTGACCATATTTTTATTTCATCGTCTAAAACAGGATAGTCTAATTGTTCATTTGATAATTGTTCATAACTACTAATGATTTCATTTTTAAAAGAATCAGGACATCTACCTATAATACGAGCAATATCGAAATATGGATTACCAAAACCTCCGAAGCCAAAATCAATTATTGCAGTAACATGATTATTTTCATCAAGCAATATGTTACTTGAATTTAAATCTCCATGAACTAGAGTGTTATGTTCTTTTTTCTTAAAATCTTCATATTTCCAAAATACTTTATCTTCTTGAGATACATGAAGCTCTAGTAATTCTTCTAAGAAATCAGTTAAATTTAAGCCTATATTAGAAATATCAAAAATTTCGTTCTCATTATATTTTATATGATGCAACTGATACATAAATTTTGAAATTTCAGAAGCTATAACTTTAATTTCTTCAGGCGATAAATTATTCATTTTATCTGCTAGCACAGTACCTTCTATTTTTTTATGAATGCTGAAAGGCCTTCCATTATCATATAAAAGATTCAATTGTACGGTATTAAAATCTGTCTTGCCACTTATAAATTTAGAAAATTCGTAATCTTTAACAATGGTTCTAATCCAAAAGTTGTCCCTTGGAAATCTGAAAAAATAATTTCCGACAGTCAGTAGCGACTTCAAAAACAATGTTAGTCCAACCTGTAGAAATTGGTTTAATATTTAGTATTTTCATATCTGGTAATGATTTTTCTATTATGTCTGTAAAGTTTTCATCAATTGAAAAATAATCTTTTATCATAAATTTATACTCCTATTTATTTAATATATTTTTTACTAATTCTATAATTTCATTTTTAGACTCATCGTCATAATTATTATAAGTAATGTAATCAAATTGTTTTCTTAAGTTTTCATTTGTCATAAAAGAATTAAAATGTTCATCAATTTCTAACAATCTACTCTTTTCGACACTTGGATTCAAATGTCTTCTTCTTGTCTGTTCTTTAGCCATCTCAATATTTTTTGGAAGTATATATATTGAAATTATATTAGGACAGATTCTTTTAAAATCAAATATTGTGCTATAATGTAATTCAAATACAGTATTTTTATTTGAGTAAAGAGATTCTTTTGAATATGCATATATATTTCCAAGCATATTAAAATCATAAGCAATTTTATTAGACTTTTTTAATTCTTGTAGTTCAGAAGGAGTAACAAAAATCTTATCTTCATTATTCTTTTCACCATTTCTTATTTCTCTAGTAGTAATTATTTTTATCTTTTCAAAACCCAGTGTTTCCACGATAGTATCTTTAAAATAAGATTTTCCTACTCCTGTAACTCCCGCTAATGCAAGTAGCATATAAAACCTCCTTCTTATAATATGTAGTGAATATTATATCGTGAATTAACAAAAAATACAAGTTTATGCTCAATATTTATTAATATTATTATCTTTTGACTTATAAAGAATATTAAAAAATAAGAAAAAAAATAAAACAAAAATAAAAAGAATTAAAGTAATTAAAATAATAAAAATGAAATAAAAATTAAAAAGAAAAAGAAAAATATTATAAAAAATAATATTAATAAAAATAATAAAAACAATTTAAATAAAATAATTAAAAATAAAATAAATAAAAAAAAATTATAAAAATAAAATAAATAATAATAAAAATATAATAAAATAAAAAATAAAAAAAAAAAAAAAAAAAATAAGATAAAGATAAAGCAAAAATAGTAGAAAATACATATAAAAATATTACAAAAAAATTTCAAAATTATTGGAAGAGAAAGAGCATAATAGAAGGTAAAAAAGAATGAATAAGAGAGCAAAAGAGTATAATTAATCAATATAGAAAACATGTACAAAAAGACAAAAAAACTATAAAAAAGAAAGAGTAAAAGAAAGTTAGAAGTTCTTCTAGCTATAAAAAAATAATCAAATGTAAAATAGTAAAAAGGAAATAAGATGTAAAAAACAGAAGAAAAAAATGGATAAAAAGATAACGGATTACTAAGAAAAGTCGAAAGAAATCAAAGAAAAATAAAAACACTAAGAGGTATACATAAAAGAGAATTCCAACTAAAACATTTGCTATGTCTATTGTAAAAGTAAAAGATAGGCAAAAGAAAAGAGGAAAGTAAACCAGAAGTTAATACAAAAAGACAAAATGAGAAATCATATATAGAGAAAGAGAAATA
>CALXVA010000136.1 GCA_944391835.1 uncultured Clostridia bacterium
CTTTACTACTTGTTGGAGAAATTTCAGTATTAAATTTATTATATATTAAATCTAATCCAGGAAATAAATGATAAAATGTCATTTGACTTAATTCTTTTCCATCGTACATAGTAAATATACTTTTGTATTTATCATTATGTTTCATTTGCATTTGTTCTGGATATATTTCTTTCATTTTCAAGCTCCTAACAAATTATTCTTTTTCTTTTAGATAATAATGTCTAATTGGTTTTAAATCATTATCTAATTCATAGCAAATTGGATTTCCTGTTTGTAACTCTAATTGTATAATATCTTCATCACTTATATTGTCTAAATATTTAATTAGCCCTCTTAAACTATTTCCATGTGCTGCTATAATTACTCTCTTTCCTTTTTCTAGTTCAGGTTTTATATCAGTATTCCAATATTCTAAAACTCTTTTTATTGTATCTAATAAATTTTCTGTTTTAGGTAGTTCTTTCTCTGTTAAATCTTTATATTTTGGATCATTACCAGGATACCTTTCATCTATTACCTCTAATTCTGGTGGTCTAACATCTGTACTTCTTCTCCATAATAATACTTGTTCAGCTCCATACTTTTCTCTTGTTTCATCTTTATTTAGTCCTTGTAATGCCCCATAATGTCTTTCATTCAACTTCCAACTTCTTTTAATTTCTATATCTTCTTCTCCCATTTCTTTTAGAATATAGTCTAATGTATCTTCTGCTCTTTTTAATACAGATGTAAAAGCAATATCAAAATGAAAATCTTTTTCTTTTAAAATTCTTCCTGCTTCTTTAGCTTCTTCAATTCCTTTTTCAGATAATGGTACATCAGTCCAACCAGTAAATTTATTTTCTAAATTCCAAACACTTTGACCGTGTCTTACTAAAACTAATTTAATCATAAACAATACCTCCTATAAGTTTTTTATTTTTTCTAATTAAAATATTATCATAATTAAATAAGTTTTTCAAATTTATTTAAAACTAAAAGAGAATCACTATTTCTAATGATTCTCTCTCGAAAATAAAAGGGGATGTTTTGTACTATCTATTGAATAGTATTTGTTGTATTATAGTAGTCTTTTTATATTTTGTCAAATTGTGTTAAAATTTAATTTTCAAAATTAAATTTTAATCTTAAATCTTCTTTAAATTTTTTTCTACTAGGATTTCCCTCTACTCTATATACCTTTTTGTTTTTTATATCATATATGACAGACCAAACTGTATCTGCATTAGTTTTTCTATCGTACTGACACATAAAGCCATATTTTCCTGATAGTATATCTTTTGCTAGATCAAATGAAAGGTTATCTTTATTTTTTATTAAAGCATTATAACCAACTTCATATCTCTCTTGTGCTTTCCAATCATCTATATTATAATTGTTGTATTTTTTCATATTTTTTGAACTAAATTCATTAGTTGCTATCACAAAATTATCTTTTTCTTTTATCACTTCTACATTTTCTGCATTACATTCTATAACAGCAATATTTCCTGTATTATCTGCAATAGTTAAAGTCTGTTGAGAAGCTATTGGAATATGTTTTAAAATTTGTATTGCTTCGTTAGTAGTTCTACATTTTTCAAGCAAATATCTCACAAGTATTCCTGAATTAAATCCTGCTTTTATTATTGTTGGATAAACAAAAGTTAAACCTACTGATAATCCATATTCATTTATTCCATCTTCCATTTCTACAAATGCTGTGGTATTTCCATTAAAAGAATATATTTTATCTAAATCATATAAACAATTCATATATAATTTTTCTAAATCTACTAAAAAATCACTATTTCTGCCAAATATTATATTGTTTTTATCCTTAAACGCAAAACAAGTACAATGGTTGTCAAATTCAAAACAATACATACTTAATAAAAAGGTACATAAGTTATCATAAGAATCGTGTTGTCCGTCTGCTATTCCCTTTATTTCTTCTAATATTTCTGGATAATATTTTTTATATATTGGTAAACAGTCCTTTACAAAATTCCTTCTTTCTTCTGTAATTTTAAAAGTATGTTGTTTACTTATAATTTTATTATTTTTATATAATAGATTTCCCCATTTATAACCTGCGTTATAATGGCTTCCTTTAAATCTTCCATGATACATTTTTAATTCTCCTTACTCTAAATTTTATTGTAAGCACTTACTATTTAAAGTTTAGAAAATTAAAAAATTATTGTCAATACTTTTGTTTACTATAATAATTTCTTTTTTTAAAAATAGATTAGTTAACAACTAATCTATTTTTATAATCTACAATACATATAGTTTTAGCTTTTCTTTCTATTTAAGAAAATTCCAATAACTAATCCAATAAAAATAATTGGTGCTATTCTAATAAACACCCACTCAAAAGAATGTATAGCCACTCCTAAAACTGCTTTTTCTGGATCATTATAATCCCAATTTAAATATGGGCTATTTAATAAAATTAGAACCACAAAAATACCAACTATAATTACACATAATGAGATTAACAACCAATGAATTATTTTTCTTCTCTCATTTTTTCTTTGTGATAGTTGTAAATTTATTACTTCTAATTTTTCAGAAA
>CALXVA010000137.1 GCA_944391835.1 uncultured Clostridia bacterium
TCTGCTATCATTCTATCTTTATTATTTAGCTCTAATGAATTTAGGTATTCTTTTATTTTGTTTATTGGCATGTCTGTTAATTCATTTATATTTTTGTTTCCAACTTTTACAGATAAGCTTTCTTTTTTTAGTCTTGCACCGTGACACATTTCGCAAGGAGATTCACTCATATACATTTCATAAAAAGTACGCATTCCTTGTGACTTTGTCTCATTATGACGTCTTTCTAATGTTGGTAAAACTCCCTCAAATGGGGCTCTGAATCTTCTTGTTCCTGCAGCAGAAGTGTACTCAAAGTCTATTTCTTCGTCTCCTGTACCATATAAAATTTTGTCCAAGAACTCTCTAGGTAGTTTTTTAATTGGTACACCTTTTATTTCTACGCCATAATGCTTAGCAATACTTTCGAAATACATTTTGGCCATAGTGTCTCCACGTTTCATAACACTTGAGCCAAATGCCTTTACTCCATCATACAATGTTTTATTTTTATCCGGAATTATTAGGTCTTCATCCATCTTCATTAGATATCCAATACCTGTACAACTTGGACAAGCTCCAAATGGATTATTAAATGAAAACATTCTAGGTGTTAATTCTTCAAAACTAATGCCACAATCAGGGCACGCATAATTTTGGCTAAATAGCATTTCTTTTTTGTGAGTATTGTCATCTATAATTACTATATTGTTTGCATATTTCAAGGCAGTTTCTACAGACTCTGTTAGCCTACTACGAATATCATCTTTTATAACTAGCCTATCTACAATTAACTCAATATTATGCTTTTTCTTTCTATCTATTTGTATGTCATCAGAAAGTTCTACAACCTCTCCATCAATTCTAGCCCTTACAAAGCCTTCTTTTTCAAATTGTTCTAACTGCTTTACAAACTCGCCTTTTCTTCCCCTTACTATAGGCGCTAATACTTGAATTCTTGTACCTTCTTCAAGTTCTAATATACTATCTATTATTTGGTCTATTGTTTGCTTTTCTATTTTCTTCCCACAATTTGGGCAATATGGTACACCAATTCTGGCATATAGCAAACGAATATAGTCATAAATTTCTGTAACAGTACCAACAGTAGAACGTGGATTTTTTGATGTAGTTTTTTGGTCAATTGATATTGCTGGAGAAAGTCCGTCAATAGATTCTACATTTGGTTTTTCCATTAGCCCTAAGAATTGTCTAGCATAAGCAGATAAGCTTTCTACGTATCTTCTTTGTCCTTCTGCATACAAGGTATCAAATGCTAAAGAAGATTTACCAGAACCAGAAAGCCCTGTTATAACTACTAGTTTATCTCGTGGAATTTCTATATTTATGTTTTTTAGGTTATGCTCTTTTGCTCCCTTTATTACTATTTTATCTTGCATTTTAAATTTCATTCCTTTCTAGCTTTGCTCGAAGGCACACATAGTAATGAAAAATATTTTTCAGATTATTTGCCCTCCAATTTTTTAATTATAGCACTGATATTATACTATATAAAAAGATAAAAAACAAGAGTTTGTATGTTGTGTTTTTACAAAAAAAAGCCCATTTTTCTTTACATAATACTTAATTTGTGCTATAATACTCGTATGGTGTTTTTTATTATGTCACTACTATAGTAGAGGCGAAACATCAAATAATTTTAAGGAGGTCCACAAAGATGGACAGAATGACAGTATTCGACCGGTTAGAGATGTATGCATCCGACGGATTAGTCGGGTGCGAACTCAATTTGTACGAGCGTCAGATTGAGAAGGTAGTTCGTGAGGGCATTGCCGTCCAGCGTGGCTTACCTGTTGCTGGTTGGAAAGGCCAGTACCGTTGCCGGCTTGGGTGGAGGTATGCCGTTCCTGGCACTACTGCTTGGCACCTGTTGCAGTTGGCGGCAGGTTGCAACGAAAGTCTGCAAGACGAGTTGAATAACCCTACCGTTGACGCACAGTCGAATGCGTGGATTATTCCCGACTAAGTGGACACTGGAGCTTCCGGGAATTACATAACACCGGTTAAAAACTAGTTTCCCCTTAAAAGATCCCCCTTGCTATTTGCAAGGGGGATTAACTGTATTTTTTTATATAATAAAGTGGTTTATAATCACTAGTCTATTTTAAAAAATAAATTATTAAAAATAGCAAAATCTTTGTTAGTTAAATACTTTAATTAGACTTTTATCTCAAGTTCTTTTATACATTTTTTACAAATTTGCTTATTCTTATACTCAACTAATTCTTCTGAAGCACCACAAATACAACAGCTATTTTCCACTTTTTTTAAAAGAATTTCTTTTCCATTAATAAAAATTTCCAAAGGTGTTTCTACATTAATATTGTATCTTTCTCTAATTTCTATTGGAATTGTAATTCTGCCTAATTCATCAATTTTTCTTATTACACCGTTTCATTTTACTTCGCTCCTTTGGATATTAATTAATATTTTTTATCACTCCTATAATACATCTTTTCTGAAATATAGTCAATATTTTAATAGAATTTGTATATTATATCTACTA
>CALXVA010000138.1 GCA_944391835.1 uncultured Clostridia bacterium
GGTGGCGAAGCAACTTGCGTAAGCAAAGCAAAATGTGAAGTATGTGGAACAGAATATGGAGAAATAGACAGTACAAACCATAAGAATACAGAAACAAGAAATGCAGTCGAAGCTACTTGTACAGCTGACGGTTATACAGGAGACACATACTGTGCAGATTGTGATACAAAATTAGAAAACGGAGAAGTAATAAAAGCTGAAGGACATACAGGTGGCGAAGCAACTTGTATAGCAAAAGCAAAATGTGAAGTATGTGGAACAGAATATGGTGAGATAGATTCTACAAACCATAAAAATACAGAACTAATTAATGAAAAAGAAGTAACTTGTACAGAAGACGGTTATACAGGAGATACATATTGCAATGATTGCGATACAGTAGTAGAAAACGGAACAACAATAACAGCAATAGGGCATAAAGGTGGCGAAGCAACTTGTATAGCAAAAGCAAAATGTGAAGTATGTGGAACAGAATATGGTGAGATAGATTCTACAAACCATAAAAATACAGAAATGATTAATGAAAAAGAGGTAACTTGTACAGAAGATGGATATACAGGAGACACATATTGCAATGATTGCGATAAAGTAGTAGAAAACGGAAAAACAATAACAGCAACAGGACATAAAGGTGGCGAAGCAACTTGTGTAAGCAAAGCAAAATGTGAGGTATGTGGAACAGAATATGGAGAAATAGATTCTACAAATCATAAGAACACAGAGACAAGAAATGCAGTTGAAGCAACAACAGAAACAGAGGGATATACAGGTGATGTATATTGTATAGATTGTGATGAGTTAGTAACAAAGGGAGAAATTATACCAGTAATAACAACTGATCCAGAAGAACCAACAGATGACGAAACAAAACCAACTGAGCCAAGTGAAGATGAAACAAAACCATCTACAGATGACGAAAAAGAAGAAGTAAAACCTGTAGAAGAAGAAAAAGAAACTACAGATGAGTCAAAACCTCAAACAGACGATAATAGCAATATGACATTATGGATAAGTTTACTTGTTATTTCAGGAATAAGCTTTGTAGCAATTGCAAGATGCAACACAAAAAGAAAAGTAAGCAAACATTCAAAATAATACTAATTATTTTATTAGTGATTATAATGATAGTTATAATTACTATAGCTATCATTAACTTTTTAAAACCTACAGATGCTTTAAAAGGTACTTTTGTATATGGTGAAAGTGTAAAATATGAATTTAGTGGAAAAGGTAATGGGGCAATGTATGATAGTGATACAGAATATCCATATACATACTTAATTGAAGAAAATACACTAAAATTAGATTTCAAGGATGAAGCTGTTAGAGATGCTACATATACATTTAGTATTGAAAATGATACTCTTACTTTAATTGGAGGAGAAGGCACTATGGGTGGAGAATATATATTAGAAAGAGAAAGCGAATAAATCTAAAATAACAAATAAACTTGAATGTTGCACTAAATAATAAAATTTATGTGCAACATTTGATTTTTATATATAAGAACAAATATATGAAAGGATTAAAATGAAAAAAGTAATTAAAATTATTCTTCTAGCCATTTGCCTATGTGTATTTATATTTTCGGCATATAATATATATAAATATTTATCAGAGGAAAATGCTAATAAAAAATTAAATAATGAGCTTATGGAAAAAGCAATTATTGAAACACCAAATGATAACAATGACAATGCACAAGAAAATGAAGATATATTGCTAATTAGTGTAGATTTTTCAGTTTTAAAACAAGAGAATGAAGATATAGTAGGTTGGTTATATTTAGAGGATTCACCAATAAATTATCCAGTTGTACAAAGTAATGACAATGATTATTATTTGCGTAGACTTGTTAATGGAGAATACAATATAGCAGGTAGCTTGTTTATGGACTATCGTAATGATTCAAACTTAGAAGATGATAATACAATTATATATGGACATAATATGAAAAACAATACAATGTTTGGATCTCTTCAAGAATATAAAAGTCAAGACTATTATGATAACCATAAAGTAATGTATTATTTTACACCAGAAAAAAATTATATAATTGAACTATTTACTGGCTATACAATTTCTGTAGAATCTGATATTTATGACTTATCCGTTATAGATAGTAGTAAATTAGAAGAATTGATTAGTAAATCAGATTTTGAAAGTAATACCAAAGTAACAGAAGAAGATAAAATAATAACATTATCTACTTGTGCATACGAGTATGACGGTGCAAGATATATTGTAATGGGAGTACTAAAAGAAATAGAAAAGAAATAAATTATTAAAAAATAAATTGACAAAATAAAATGTAATGATATAATTTGTATATAAAATTAATTAAGGGGGAATTTATCAAATGAAAAAAGTGAAAGTAATTTCAATTTTAATGGTTGCTATTATGCTATTGGCAATGATAGTGCCAGCAACAAAAGTGTTAGCAACAGAGGATAGTACAGCCCATTATTCTATATATGGATTTGCAGGAAATTATGCTTATTCAGAAACCACAAAATCAGACAATGGGGCATATGTTTTTGAAACATTTGTAAAATTGGGAACAACAGTAGAAGCTATACCATATAATTTTAATACTGAGACAGAAAAGTATGAAGTTGATGGAACATTACCAGAAGAGGCAGTTATAACAGAAGGATACGGATATGGAGATATTACTGGTGAAAAACCAATAATATCTGAAGACAAAAAACAAGTTACATTTGAAGTAGCAGGAGAATATAATGTAAGAGTTTCTTACTTAGATACAGTAACAAGTTGTATTGTAGTTGTTTTAACAGAAGAAGAATGGAACGAAAAATATAACCCAACATTATCAGATCCTACAACAGGAGAACTAACAGCTAAATTAGTTGATAATAGATC
>CALXVA010000139.1 GCA_944391835.1 uncultured Clostridia bacterium
CTTGTTTCCAGTCACAATATCTTCAGTCTTGCACAAGTCGTTCATAATTTTCTCCCGACTCATATCAAAGGCTTCTCTATCTGAAACCTCGAAATACGCTGCTATGTCCTGATTGATGTCACGGCATACCGCTGAAATATTCTCCGGCAAGTCAAGGGCTGTTCCTCCGTTTGTAAGCAAATCAATCAGAAGTACAAAATCGTAATGGCAGACATCGGAAACGAATTGGATTTTGTTGAATTGGGAAATCCACCCTATAAGCGATTCTGAAATCCATTGTCTTGTTCCAACAACTTCAGTAAATCCATTTTTTGTACGTTTTGATTCAAACATCACAAGTCCTGTAGCCACACATGGTAATTTACTAATTTCATATCCGTCTTTTTTCCATTCGCAAATCTGTTTTTCCAGTAATTCAGGGACAACCGTGGGATAGAGCTTTTTTAAAAAAAGATTATCCAATACATTTTTTGTAATCCAGTAATTAACCTGGTTAAAATCAAAATCAACAAACTCCGCATAGAACTTCTTCCCATCCTCAGATACAATTCCAATGCTGATAGGCGTTGTGTTCTGTCTCAAACCTGTAAATTCCATATCAAAAAATAACAGCATTATTTTTAACCTCCCAAATATTTATGAATCCGTCCACCTCTTACAAATATTTCTTTTCCGCACTTCTTACAGGTCAATTTGTAAAGTTTATCCATTCCTCCATCTATCATGTGGAGATATTCTTGTTCATAATCATGCTTACAAAATAATTTTCTGAAAAAATCACTCATTGCACTCTCTTAACTCCTGTTCTGCTGCCAGTTCACGTTTATCGTTCTTGTGTGTCCGGTTTCCATAGCACCACTCACAGCTCCCATGGTTCCGGCAGGTACTATCTACTGCTTTTGCGCCACGGTACGGCTTGCGGTGGGATTTGCCGGACTGGATGGATTTATCGAGGCTCATAGCTTTCTACCGCACACAGGTCAGAAATTTACATTGTCAACATTTTTGTAAATTGTGTCAATGTCGTAACTATACTTATTGAACCCATAAAACTTAACCTTTTCTTCTACTTCGCAAAGTATAAGTTTTCCTGCTTCATCTTCCTCTGATTCAAATGGATTGTCTTCATATATTCTGTCTTTATCTACTTTTCTAATTTCTTTGCAAAAATCACACATTACATTTCCTCCATTTCTGGGAACGCATATTCACTCATTGCATTGTCCACGAACCGTATCTGCGTTGGCTCTACCTCGTGGATTGTGCCGTCCTCATACTCTACGATGCCTTTCCCTGTGAATGTATTCCATGTATGGAATATAGCCTTAATATCTTGAGCGGGAGCGATTACTATTTCACGTGGAAAGTCCTCATTCGCCTTGCGACGTAATTCCCTCTGCTCCGGAATATGCACCATGCATGGGCGATATTCAATTCCGTTTGTGATTTTTCCGTCTAATGCGCCCATAAGTGTTTTTCACTATCCTTTATTCTAAAAATTACAGCATAAACTGTTTCCATCTCTTTTGGATCGTGTCTGCTTTCAATACTCATCTCATCGCTAATTCTCTTTAATATTCTTTCGTTACGCGCCAAAATTTGATTTTTAAATTCTTCAACCTCATCTCTCTTTCGGCTCTCTAACAATTGAGAAATGATTTCTTTGATTTGATTTGCCAAAACACGTTTCATTAATTCTTCATCATTCATTTAATTATCCTCTAAACGGCAAATCAAATTCCTCTTTATTTGCCATCATGTCATCAATATACAAATCCACTGCAACCTTGCACGGATTCATCCCAAACAGTTTTAGTCCTGGAAGATTATCATTTACTGCGTCAAACTCTAATCCCTGTTCTTTGCACCATTCGACCGCCTGCTCCAGTCTTGAACCCTCACGGCATGTCCATAAAATCACTTTGTCACCATTTTCCCTTCGGGCAATCAGGTAATTTATCAGTTTGGTGTTTGGAGAATATATTTTAGTTGCGTCTGTGTCGGCCAGTGTGCCGTCAAAATCTACTGCGATTGTCATATACTCACCTGCTAAATTCACTTGCCATTATTTCAAATAAAACACTGTCGTGCAATTTTCCATCTTGCAATCTTGAATACTGTCTCAAATACCCACACTCTCGCCCACCATGCTTTTTGATAAAATTTCGATACCCTCTGATTGCTGGATTGTCAACGTAAGACCACCACGACAGGCGATTCATGTTATATTTCTCAAAAATATTACAAATGGCTGTATATAAATCTTTTACAAATACCAGATTGCCTTTATCATAGCTTATTGCTCCAAAACTATCGGCAGACATTGCGTTCCAATTTACAGAATATGTAATATACCCGACAACTCTATCATTCTTGTCTACGCTCACGAAATTGTGGGTATCATAATTGTTGTCTGGGAGGTTTATTTGAGAGTCGCCCGTTCCACCGTTCCAAAAGATGTTTTCAGGCTTATACCATGCTTTTAAATTCTCTTCTTGCAATTGTTGTGCATATAATTGTGCTGGTTTTAGCATTTCATTACCTCAAATCTGTATCGACTGATAACGGTCGCTGTTTAAGCCTTTTTGTTTCTGCGGAATTTTTAAAACCGCTTTTTGCTTTTGAATTTTTTCGGATTACCAGATTTTATCTTTGTTATGGAATTTATCTACCCGAATGGGCTTTATCTTTTGTGAGTGAAGTGTTTATCCGATGCGTGTTAGTCTCCGAAGTATGGAGTTAAGTCATTCGCTTTCATCTCCAGAACTTTCTGTCCGTCTACTTTCGCTTTGAATTTCAGTTCTCCGGTTTCATAGTCCTGCGAGGCGTTGATTTTGATTTCGTCGATGTCAAGTCCCTTGCAGAGATCCATCAGAACGTCTCCTACGTCCATCAGGACTGACCGGACTGCACCGCCGATATCTACGATCACATCTTCTTCTGGGTTGAAATCGAATTCTTTCTCGCAATTTTCACAACACATATGTATTCTCCTTTCAGTTCGCCGTAGGCGAAAATTTTGGTGGATTTTTAGCTAAAATCCGTATGATGCTTCGAGATATCTCATAAATGGGTATGTAAA
>CALXVA010000140.1 GCA_944391835.1 uncultured Clostridia bacterium
TAAGCGTAGTCGTAATAGGATTCCTGCAATGCCGCGCGGAACAGCTCCGAATCCTGCAACAGTTCCTCAATCTCGTCGTCGCAGTAGCCACATGCCGTCAGGATTGCGATATCCTCCTCCTCGTACCCCATGTTGAGAGCAGTATTCAGCAGTACATCTGATACTGCTTTGCCTGCATATGTCGGTTTCCGGCAGGGCAAATCCCACAGCGCATAGCTGTCGTTCCGCAGGCGGCTGGTGTTAAACAGCAACATCTCCATCTGACCATCGGAGGAAAGCGATAGAATTTCGCCTTCCTCCAACCAGATAAGGCTGTACAGTTGAGTCTGCAAGAAATCGATACGCGAAACAGCGTCCTGCAGGATGTCCGCTGTGCTGGCATAGACAAACAATCCCAACCGTGGAAATTCCACCAAGTAAAGAGGGCTGTTCCCGCGCACAAAGTACAGGGTATCCTGACGATCCAACAGCGTCAGGGTAAATGTTCCTTCCAAATGCTCGGCGACCTCCTTCAAGGCCGGCAAATCCAGGGCACCAATGGCCTGCAACATCTGTACCGCCACATAGCTGTCCGTTTCGATCCGTGCTGGCGGCAGGTGCATCTCGTGGCGCAGGGTCTGGTCATTGCTCAAAACCCCGTTGTGCGCCAGGGCAAAATCGGGGCTGGTATTTGCCCGGTGCCCGTTCAACTCTCCGGGAAAGGGATGATTGTTGTAGTTGAACTGGGCACTTCCCTGCGTGGTCATCCGCACATGGCCCATGACAGTGTGTGTCCCAGAGGGCGGCAGCAGAAGGACACGGCTGGCTTTCTCGGCACGTTTGTAAATGCGCAGCCAGTTTTTAGTGTTGTAGGCAATGCCGGTGGCATCGGTGCCGCGCACCATGCTGCTGACGGCAAGCGCCCTGGTTAGCTGCCGAACCTGGGTGGGGGAAAGGCAGCGAGATGTGTCGCTAAATCCAAACAAACCGCACATGGGTTACACCTCCCGTTCTGTCGTGGCAACCGGCTCGTTGATATACAACCGGCGTTCCTTCAGGTATTGGATTAGTTCCGGGGCAGATTCGTCAGCTATTTGCAGCACTAGCTGCGGCCATCCCAGGGATTGAATCTCTTCCTCAGATAGAGAAAGAGCCACCTTGCAGATGCGCTCAACAAACTGCAAGGTGGCAATCAATGTGTTGTATTTCAGCGTGCCGCGGAAGGCCCGGAACTCGATGGTATCGTAGTTGGTCAGGTTGATGCACGCATACCGGCCGTTGCCGGAGTCATACTTGGCATGATCCAAAATCTCTTTACCGCTGTTTTTGTAACCGTAGCGGGCAGCCCAGTGGTTCATCTGGCTTTCGGTGCGGCGGCTGAACCGGAGCACCTCCTGCCAAAAACGCTCGAACAGGTACAGGATCTTGCCAATGGTTTCGTCCTGAGCGGCGCAGCTGTGGCCAAGACCATCGCGGTTTACATGCACATGCAGCCCGCAGGTGCCGGCGTTGTGGCTGCAATAGTGCATGGAACGGATGGCGTCAATGCCGTCCTTCCAGGGGAGATACTTCAAATGCTCCTCCAACGTGCAGGGATGTGTGACGACCTCCAAGCCATCGTCCAGGCTACCGTCTGTCTTGATGTAGACATACTCTGCCCGGCGGTTCATCACATTCAAAATCTCCCTAGCGTTTGAGGCACTTTTGCCGGCACCGTCCACCTCCAGCTCAACGCCTAGATACAACGGACCGCCGCCATAAAAGACCGGTGCGGGTTTGTAACTGTACGAGTGCAGGGCACCACCCACCTTGCGTTGGTAGCAGGATTCGCAACAGGGCACCTCTCCCTCCTCGTCAGAATCTGCGTAATAGGCTTCGCTGTTATGCAGCAGCCGCCCGCATTCGCTGCACGCCACATAGTACTCGTCCCGGCAGGATTCACACAGGTTAAAGCGGCTGCCGCCGGCATTTTCATCGTTCCAGAAGCGAAACCCGCAATGATCGCACACAAAGGTTTCGTCTTCGGCGCAGTCTGTGCAGACAGGCTGATCCCCCACATAGACAATGTCATCCGGGGGGACCGCAGCACCGCAACAGCTGCAGGTAATCGTTGATTCGCTCATCGTTTGCTCCTTTCTTAATTTTAGGGCTCCTCGTTTTCACTGATCGCAGTGATAGCGGCAGTCACAATTGCCACCACCAGCCCGATCAGCGCCTCTGCAACACCGGAGGGAATGCGAAAATCATCAACACAAGTTCATCGAGGCATCCTCCTTGAAAATAAAATAAGAGCCATACGGGTGGGGACCGTATGGCTCTTATCAGGATAATATATAGGAAGATGGTGGGACGTTTTCGAAAGAAGACAAAAATTGGGCCGTTAAGAATCCTTAATTGAAAAGGTGGCGTTCGCGCAGAATACGGCACACTTCCTGATTGAGCCGATAATATTCCTCGCGAGAACAGAATGTAGAAAAATATGCCTCATACATGGCGTCCACACGGCAAATCAGGGGGCGTGTGTCATAGATGCTGCATAAATTCCCTGCCAGATACTTGCAAACCCCAGTGCCTGTGTCAAATGCGGCCAATGCAGGAACCAAGTTGATGTGACGGCAGCATTCTCCACATTGAGAGCAAGAAAAGGTAGCAGAGGTTTCATGCTTCTTCATGGCTTTCCAGAAACGCTGTGATGGAGCCCGGAATCTGGCCGGATTCCTTGGTCAGCTCGCCATCCTCATTCAAAATGGGGGTGTCGAGGACTGCTTTAATTGCACCTGCGGTTGCCATGGCAGCGGCAACCGTCTTTTTCTG